>NZ_JBWYIQ010000008.1:0-95136 GCF_056779795.1 Acinetobacter sp. ANC_7682
GTTGTACGGTAGATTTTAGAGGCAGGCTTATTCATTTTGAAATTATATTGCTGAATAAGCTTTTGATGCTAGGTTTGTGCAACAAAGCCGAGCAGACTTAGAACATATATTTAGAACCCTGATCCTCTTGCGCAACAGTGCAGCTCATTCCATTGGGAGAGGGAGTGTCATGTAATTATTTTGATACGCGGTGTTCCCTCTCTTGAGCAATATTTAAAGCATTGCTTTTAAATCGAAGCGCAAGTGATGAGAATCCTCAAAATATATTTTGAGTTCGCAAGGGAGAGGTAAAACAAAAAAATAAAGAAAACACTGTTCTATTTTTCGATCTTCATTTGCCTGCTTTCACTCTTCTATACTGATTTCATCATCAAGAAGAATGAAACAAATCATGAAATCAACAGTACTCAACGCACAAAGCTACGGACAACCCGAAGTCCTCGAATTTACAGACTACGCCCTCCCACCATTAAACACTGAAATGGCACGTATTCAAGTCAAAGCCGCAGGGATTAACCCGATTGATGCACGTCGCATGACAGGTGAATTCAAACATGCACAACTCCCACAAACTTTCGGAACCGAGTTTGCAGGTGTAATCGTAGAAGTAGCTGAAAACAGTGCATGGAAAGTCGGTGACGAAGTGCTGGGTTCAGGTGGAGCATTTACCCATGCAACCGTGATAGACGTTCCTCTCGCCAATTTAGTCGCAAAACCTAAAAATTTAGAATGGTCGATTGCAGGAGCAGCTCAAACTGCGATGACTATTTTAGATGAAATTGGTCCAATGCAAAGCTTATTGGTACACGGTGGGTCAGGTGGTGTGGGTTCAATCACCATTCAATTGGCAGTGAGTCGTGGCATTACAGTTGTGGCAACGGCATCAGCAAAAAATCAAGACTATATCCGCAGTTTAGGGGCGATTCCTGTCGTGTACGGCGAAGGTTTAATTGAGCGTCTGAAACAAGCCCATCCAGATCAATTTGATGCTTCGATTGATATGGCAGGTAACGAGGATGCCACTCAAGCCTCATTGGCAACAGTGAAAAATGGCGGATTTATGGGCACGATTGCAGGACGAAAACTGTCATCCGCTAAAATTCAAGCGGTCTGGGTTAAACGTAATGTTTCCAATTTAAAACACGTGGTCGAAGGCGTTGCAAATAATACCTTCAATTGGACAGTCAGTCGTGAATATCCTTTTACAGAAGCACAGCAAGCCTATCGAGACATTTTAGAGGGTCATACGCAAGGTAAAAGTGTGCTGCTATTCAAATAATTTCTATGCGTACAATGTGAAAAGGCAGGATATCATCCTGCCTTTTTTCTAGTTTGAATTATGATGTTGAGTAACGCCACTCTACATTCATCAATCGCTAAATTATGTATATTCTTACGATTGATTGAAATTCGAGATTAACGAGTGATCCCAAGCTTGTTCCAAATATCAGGGGTAAGGAATGTTGTCACCAATTTATTTAAATCAATATAACGCACCACCCCTTTCAGCTGATTATTCACTTCAGGGTTTTTAATGATTTCTTCGCCTGCACTACGACCCAATGCTTGGAAACTTTCACCAACAGCTTGAATACCCTCAGCTTGAATCACCGCTTTGGTCTGTGTTGAACATTGCTCTACGATCACACGTTGCAAGACTTGCGCTAACTTTTGATCCAATGCCGTACGTTGCTCAGCACTGACATTACTAAAGCCTTTTAAATCAGGATGAGTAGATAATGCTGAATATGTCCACTGTAGTACTGTCGTTTTATCAGCAGCGGTCGTCGACTTGACCAAACAATCACTCAATTGATCTACAGCTGGTCCCGCATTCGAAAATGTCGATACGCCCGTGATCAAAGCCGATGCACACAGTGTACGTAAAGCAGTTTTATTCATTTTTAAAGTCATCACTTAAACTCAATTTTCATCGTTGTCATTATGTTTTTGTTGTATCACATCCTGAACGCATTTCCCTACAGATACACTGTAAAACAAGTAAGCACATGAAAATTTAGGTAGTAAATTTGCTAAATCATGCACATGAATGATCATATATTGACAATAAAGCTTCAAAACCAGTGGGAATAGACGTCAAATTCAAACTATCAATTTTTTAAATAGTTTTTACCAAAAAATATAAATTGGATAAGTATTTAAAAATCAGTAATGATCCTATTCAGGGCAAACAACTCGGAATTGAATCATGGAAAGAAAAATTAAGATTGCGCTCATTGGTGGTGGTATTGCTGGATTAGCTTTAATGACCAACCTCGTAAAAAATAAAAAATTTGATGTGCATTTATATGAGTCAGCAGCACAATTTTCAGAAATTGGCGCAGGCATTTCATTTGGTGCCAATGCTGTTAAAGCAATTGAACTTCTAGGCTTGGGTGAAGAATATCACGCCATTGCGGATACAGTTGCTGCGCCTTATCAAGATATTTGGTTCCAATGGCGTAATGGCTATACCGATGAATACCTATCGGCTTCAATCGCACCTCAAGTCGGTCAATCTTCTGTGCATCGTGCTGATTTTCTAGATGCACTTATTCCATTCGTTCCTTCACAAAATGCACATTTCAATAAACGTGTACAATCTGTTGAAGCTTCAAGCGCTGGTGTTCGTTTAACTTTCCAAGATGGTGAAGTGGTTGAAGCTGATTACGTGATTGGTTGTGATGGTATTCATTCTGTTGTGCGTGATCATGTATTGGCATCGCATCAACTTCCAAAAGTCGATCCTCAATTTTCAGGAACATGGGCTTATCGCGGCATTATCAAGTATTTAGATTTTAAACAGGTTATTGCAGAACTTGGACACGATCCTGAACTTGCAGATGTCCCACAAATGTTATTGGGTAAAGACAAACACATCTTAACTTTCCCTATTCGTAAAGGTGAAGAAATCAATATTGTTGCCTTTAAGTCAGATCGCAAGAATACAACTCTGCCAGAAGGGACTCCTTGGACACGACCAACAACCAAAACTGAAATGCTGGCTGATTTTGCGGATTGGAGTGAGAGCTGTCGCGCATTACTGAACTTAATTGAAAAACCTACCATCTGGGCCCTTCATGAGATTGAGCCACTTAAGACCTATCAGAACAGTGAACACAATGTCATTTTGATTGGTGATGCAGCACATGCGATGTTGCCACACCAAGGAGCTGGTGCTGGTCAAGGTCTTGAAGATGCTTTAATTCTTTCTGCATTATTCAAACATCTGGAACAACACCCTGCGCAAATTTGCACTGAAGATCTTGCACAACTCTCTCATGTCTATGAGCAACTGCGTAAAGAGCGTGCCATTCGTGTACAAAACACGTCACGCGAATCTGGTGAAATTTACGAATTATATTCGCCGCTATATCCAGATTTTGACAGTGTAGGTCAACATTTAGCACACCGTTTTGATTGGTTATGGCAACACGATTTAGAGAAAGACGTTGAACTTGCACAACAACGCTTAGGCCAAGCAATAGAGAAACATCTCGTGGCTGAAGCCATATAAATTAAGCAAAAACATTAACAGGACTGTTATCAACCGATTCATTGACCAGGGAGGTCTCCATGAATACGTTAAATGCAAATGAAATTATTGATCATGCCAAACTCAAAGCCATTCACTGGCGAGTCATCTTACTCAGCGCATTGATTATTATTTTTGATGGCTATGACTTAGTCATCTACGGTGTGGCATTGCCTAAACTCATGCAAGAATGGGCAATCGATCCAATGACGGCGGGCTTCTTAGGAAGTCTTGCCCTCTTTGGCATGATGTTTGGAGCCATCATTTTTGGCAGTATGAGTGACAAACTTGAAAAATATGGCTTTAGCCGTAAAAAACTGATTGCAGTTTGTATTGTCATTTTTAGTGGTTTTACCGTGATGTGTGGCCTAGCGAGCAATCCTCAAGAGTTCGGGATCTATCGCTTTATTGCTGGCTTAGGTCTAGGTGGCGTGATGCCGAACGTTATTACACTAATGACAGAGTATGCGCCTAAGCGTTTACGCTCCACCTTAGTGTCATTGATGTTTAGTGGTTACGCTGTAGGCGGAATGTGCTCTGCCATTTTAGGTATGTGGCTAGTACCGCAATTTGGCTGGAAAATCATGTTTATGATTGCAGGTATTCCACTCATTCTATTGCCAATCATTTGGAAGTTATTGCCTGAATCCATCGATTATTTGGTTCGTCAAAATAAGCATAAAGAAGCTGCTCATATCTTAGAACAAATTGACACAAATCTAAGAATTCCTGCTGATATGCGCATTAGTCTGCATCAAGAAAACCAAGAATCGTCTAAATCACCAGTGAAAGACTTATTTACTGAAAGTCGTGGTGTAACTACTGTTCTATTCTGGGCAAGTGTCTTTATGGCATTGGTATTGGTATATGCACTTGGTAACTGGTTACCTAAACTGATGATGGAAGCAGGCTACAACCTCTCAACCAGTTTAGTATTCCTATTTGCACTCAATATTGGTGGTATGCTGGGTGCAATCTTTGGTGGTTTTTTTGCTGATAAATTCAGTTTACCTAAAGTTCTTTGTACCTTGTTTGTGAGCGGCGCAATTTCCCTATTCTTATTAAGCTATAACTTGCCAACCATGGTGCTTTACTTCTGTGTAGCAGTCGCAGGTGCAGCATCGATTGGCGGACAAATTTTATTGTTGGCTTATATGTCACAATATTATTCTTCTAACATACGTGCGACAGGTCTAGGTATGGCACTTGGCGTAGGTCGTTTAGGCGCGATCTTGGGTCCGATCTTATGTGGATGGTTACTTAGCCTTAATTTGCCAGTTCAATATAATTTCATTGCCTTATCTATCCCTTGTATGATTGCAGTGATCAGTGTGACTGCGATCCATCTCCGCAATAAAAAAATTGCAGGCGCAGCAAACGGCGTTAAAAACGTGGCTTATGAGTAGATGATTCATCAACAACATGTAAGTCATTAAAAATAAAAGAGAGAGTTAACTCTCTCTTTTTTTGTTACAGTGGTTATTCGATATAGCGACTGTCTCTAAATATTTACAAGGAATGTAAAGTTGATCGATTTAAGTCTGATTAAAGTTTTTATTATTATTTATCAAACTCAAAATATCAGTCACGCCGCAGAGCGCTTGAATCTCAGCCAACCTTCTGTCACCTATAATTTAAATCGACTGCGGAAAATGCTGAATGATCAGCTTTTTGTACGTGACAAGTTTGGTGTTAAACCCACAAAGCTTGCACAAAGTCTTTATCCAAGTTTCTACGAAGCGATTGTTAAAATTGATATGGCGATTGATTCTGCCAAGCATTTTGACCCGCTAACCTCTTCAAAAGTATTTCGTTTAGGCATTTCTGATTTAGGAGAAATTTGTTTACTTCCCTCGCTGATTGAATATTTAGAACAACATGCTCCGCATATCAAACTTGAAATTGAGGAAATTCACTCTGAAAAAGTAGAGGAGTGGCTGGTTGAAGGCTTTTTAGATGTGGCCGTTTTTAATAGCAGTCACACCATTATGCCCAAAATTGAATCTCGAAATTTGTTTGAGGAACGTTATGTCTGTATCGCTAAAAAAGAGCATCCGCGCATACAGCAGAAGCTCAGCATGGAAGCGTATTTATCGGAAAAACATGTTGCGATCAAATCGAGTACTGGTCATATTGAAATTGATCAGCGTTTAAAAGAACTTGGTCATTCTCGTCAGATCATGCTTGAAGTCCCCCACTTCAGTGTTTTGCAGAACGTGGTAAAACACTCAGAACTTCTGGTTACTCTGCCTTCGAGAGCCGCGAAGGTTTATCAGCAGCATACGGATATTCAAATTTTTGAACTCCCTTTTGAGGTTCGTCCATTCAATGTCAGTGTTAACTGGTATAACCATAAGGATGACTTAGACGCACGTAAGTGGTTTTGTAAGATTCTAAAAAATATTTTCAGCACGCTCTAAGTTCCCACTCAGACATAAAAAGGCTCGTATATACGAGCCTTTTTTTAATAATTTAAATCCATGATGGGCACTACTTCTCCAAAATAGATTCAAATGCTTTTAGACGTTTACGGATAGAAAGTAGCTCAATAATCGTTTTCCACGAACTCACCAAATATTGGAATGACTCACGAACACGATTGAATACACCCATAATTTGTTGGATCAATCCCAGTGTCAACAGGCCTGCTGCAATCGCGGGGAACAACACAAATAACATATACAGATTATCCAGTTGTCCATACCAACGTGCAAACAAATTGAAATAGGCATAATGGAAATACAATTTAAAATAGTTAGCACGAATATTCTTAAAAAGTTGTTTTAAGGTTGCAGGTTGCGCACGATTTTCATGGTCTTCGCCGTATACCAACTCTTTACGATATGCCGCTTCCACTTTTTGATTATTAAATTCTAATCCTGGCAGTTTCATACCCACCACCATTAATAAGACAGTTCCAAATACCGCCCATCCAATCGCTGCCCATACTAAAGAATATTGCAACTCACCAATAAATGGTAAAACAGGCACTTTCGCAGACAATGCAAATAATAAAGGAAGAAAGGCAATTAACATCAGTACTGCACGGACTAACTCGACCCCTAAATCCTCAACGATCGTTGCAAAACGCATGGTGTCTTCCTGTACACGTTGCGAAGCACCTTCGATATGACGCAATTTCTCCCAATGCTGAACATAGTATTCGTTCATTGCTGTACGCCATCTAAAAATATAGTGACTGGTAAAGAAAGCGCTGATGACGCCTGATGTCACTGAAATACCGGCCAAGCTGATAAAGGTCCATGATTCCGCATAGAGTTTATCCACCTCACCACCACCAGAATTTAAAATCTGTTGAATAGAATCCCAAAATGGTACATACCATGCATTCACAGCAACGCTGACTTGTACTGTTAACCAAATATTAAAAAGGATAAATGCAGATCCCCATACTGACCAACGCTGCCACGGATTGTCTGATTTTATTTTCCAAAACAGTGCAAATAAGGCGGTCGCCACCAAGAACCATAGATAGAACCACAAAAATTGCGGTGACCAAAAACGACTGATATTAATCGCAAGTTCAGCTTCTGCATAACCTTGAGGAAAACCTAAATATTCTCCCCATTGTTTTCCATCCGCAAAAAACCATAAAGCGAGATTAATAAAAAACCATAAGACGACAGAGAGAAAAAACCACTTTGGGTTCGGAAAAAATGACTTAAACATTCAGCGCTTATATCCCTAATTTTGTTTGAATGAATTTTCTGAATAGTAATCCTAATTCTGCTGAGTCGGTGCGTTTTTTAGAAATTTTTTGTTATATCTATTGCATGCTCAGCATTGTTGTAACATAAAAAAGCCCCGCAATGCAGGGCTTTTCATCGACTTTAATTAATCGCGAGTTTTTACATCGTACAATTCAATTTCAAAGATTAGATTAGAATTGGCTGGGATAATATTCCCCATTTTACGCTCACCATAAGCCAATTGTGCAGGCACAATCAGTTTACGCTTACCCCCAACTTTCATTCCAATAATACCTTGATCCCAGCCTTTAATGACACGACCTGTACCAATCACAGTCTCAAAGTAATTACCACGGTCTAATGATGAATCAAACTTCGTACCATCTTCCAACCAACCAGTATAATGCGTGGTAATTAAAGCACCTTTTACAGCCTCTTTACCTTCACCTACCACCAAGTCAATAATTTCTAATTCAGCCGTCATGTGCTTACTCCAAATTTAATCTTTAAAATCTTAGTGGCTTACTGTAATTGAGTCCACTCAATCTCAGCTTGACCTTGATCAGAAATCAATGTCCACTCGCCATCCATCACATTCAATTGCAGTTGCATTGTACGTTCGCACAATGCTTGGATTTGTGTCGTTGTTTGTTCACTGAGTTGCCAGATTTGCACATTTTTCAATGTTTTCAATTTACTGTTGCGCTTATACCATTCATCCACTGATGATCCATAAGTGACCACCGCAACTTCTTTACAACGCGCACTCGCTTTTTTTACTTTATCTTCGTCTGGACTACCCACTTCAATCCACTTTTCCAACTGACCTGTTAAATCTTTCTGCCAAAGTGCTGGCTCATCAGTTTCAAATAAATCTTTAGTAAATTCTAAATGCTCATCTGCAAAACGAGCATATGCCAATACTCGAACCATCAAACGTTCAATCGTTTCCGACGGATGTAGAGCCATCGTTAACTGATAGTCGCCATATTGATGAACATCCATATTGGCTATGTTTAAATCTGCTTTATAAATCGTCGCTTTTAACGCCATAAGGGTATCCTCAAATTTGGTGCTAAGCATACCCGATTCAGCATACATTGAGAAAATGCTTTTCAATCCGTCTGTATTCTGAGTTGAATGATCTAACGATTTTATTGATCATCGATTCGCGCCTTAAGAATTGATTGCTCTAAATGCTCCCAATCTTGATTCTGCTGGGTTATCACTTCAATCCGATTATCCATATTCTCTTCGCCTGATTTGTAATTGAATTGATCAGGATTAAAATTGAATGTCATCCAACCTTGGTTAGTATTGAAGATGCCTTTAATACGTACCCAGTGTTTTAGCTCACAAAGGATGTCTAATAATTCATAAAAATCAAACTGCCAACGTTTTGGAAGCTTCCATCCTGCCACAATATACCCTTGAGCCTGTTCTACGTAATGATACGGCAGTTGCTTTACGGCTGGCATTTCCTCATCAGCTTTGAACTGACGTTGAACCTTGAATAAGGGTTTCATTGAACGCTGAATTCCCACATAAGGATAATCAATTTGTTCTAAGCGAATATTGCCTTGATCAGCTTCAAGCCAATGTGGAATATAAGCTAAATATTGTTGTTTTAAATCAGCCAATTGTTTTCGATCCATGTCATTCATGTCTGTAGCATGGGACACAACCACGACTTGAGCCGCTTTTAACTGATCTTGATATAAGCTTTGCTTCATCCAATCTGAGTCATGTAAACGAGATCCATCAATCACTGTTACTACAGAACGCATCTCAACTAGATATTGCCAATGTGGTTCAGTCAACTGTTCAACCAACTGTGCAGGATGACCCAATCCTGTCGGCTCTATAAATAGTCGATCTGGTTGGGATTCTTGTAATAACCGAGACAATGCAATTTGCATTGGCAATTGACTTGTACAACACAGACATCCACCCAATAGCTCTTTGATTTCATAGCCATCGTCATTTGGCAATAACTGTTGATCAACGCCAATTTGACCAAACTCATTCATCAATACAGCCCATCGCTCATTTTTAGGTTTAAATTTGAGAAGTTGTTGTAAAAGCGTGGTTTTCCCTGCACCTAAAAAACCTGTAATGATATGTGTAGGCACTGACTGAGTTGCAAGTACTTTCAAAATGGATCTCTGAATTTGAAGAGGTGTACGGATTCTTGTCGGAATTTATCTAAAAAACAAGTCTAGGATAATTTTCCTCATAATTTATATGAATGCATGAATTCAAAAGACTAAATGATTGGAATTAAATAGGATAAGTGAACTGTTGAATCAAAATTGAAAATATGTAAATCTATTTCACAGATCATTACTCTGAATTTAATTCAAAACTTCAATTTTGATTTTCTAATCGAACCTTTTCAAATGTAAAACTACGTAAAAAAATTGCTGTTTTTTTCTTCACCATGACATATTTTTTGACAACTTTATGAGGCATATTGACTCTCATTGAGACAAAAAAACTACATTACACCTTGGTTTGTTAGTCGTGCGTTAACTATCGTGTTTCACTTTGTTGCATTGATTGCCCAATTGAGCTTCTGGACTTAGGATGAATTTCGTTGACTCGCTAACCGTATTAGATGCGATTCAGCTTTTAACATTTTACGCGATGATCTAGATTTAATTTCATATTCGCTTCTCTCCTCGGAAAGCTTATGACATTAAATTCTAATTTATTTTATTGAATAAGGATGCCACTCATGAATTTAGTTAAAACTTTATTAGCAACTACACTTGCCTTCACAGCTTTCTCAACATTTGCTGCAACAGAAGCAAAAGATGAAAAAAAACAGGAAGTGTTGATTTCTTCTCAAGAACAACCAGTGAATGCTGAAACTACTGCTGCTGGTCAACCAACAGCTGCTCAACCGGGTACAGAGGTTGCAGCTGAAGAAGGTACTGAAGCTCCTGTAGCTCAACCTGCTCAGTAATTAATCAAAAATAAATTGACTGAATTTTAGACCAAGTCTTCCCCCGATGGCTTGATCTGATTAAAAGTAGAGCTTTGCTACAGCTCTACTTTTTTTATGCCTGTTTTTTTGAATAATTCTCTAGAAATTACGATAAACACCTATACATAATTATTATAAAACGATATAAATGATAAATAAATCGCATATTTTAACCAAAAAGCCAATTTAATTCTAAGCTCGTGACATGAAAATGAAGAAATTTCTTGGGATAGTTATACTCAGCCTATGGCTGGTTGCATGTTCCAAACCTTTACCAGAGGACAAACTGGATTATGTAGGACATTGGATTAGCGCGGACAGTCGTGTTCAATTGAATATTACTGCTAATGGTCGTATAGAATATAGTAACAATCAGCTCAGTAAAAAAACCGCCGTTTCAGCTCCAATTAAACAGTTTTCAGATACTGGATTTGAAACAGGTTTAGGTCCTATCAACACGAAATTTATTGTCACTCGTCAACCCTACAAGGATGCACAAGGCAACTGGTACATGATTGTCGATGGACATACCCTCGCCAAGCTACAAAATCCATAAAAAAAGACTTCACCATGTGAAGTCTTTTTTCTTAAACCGATTTCTTATAAATGCTGCAAGAAGGATGATGATTTTCATTCAAACGAGCAACTTTACGATGCTCAGCAGCTTCAAAACGACAACGTTTCCAGTCGTTATCTAGGTTTAGCGGTGGAATTTGTTTTGGTTTACCATGTTCATCCACAGCGACCATTGTGAAATAACAACTATTGGTATGTCGTACCGTACGTTTTTGAATATTTTGTGCTTCAACGCGTATACCAATTTCCATTGAGGTACGCCCCACATGATTCACACTGGCTAAAAAAGTCACCAACTCACCCACGTGGATTGGTTCTTTAAAGTTCACTTTATCAACAGATAAAGTTACAACATAAGAACCTGAATATCGACTTGCACACGCATAAGCAACTTGGTCAAGCAGCTTTAAAATTGTTCCACCATGTACATTACCTGAGAAATTCGCCATATCCGGCGTCATTAATACAGACATCGTTAATTCAGACTGATCATCTGCAAGCGGTAACGCTTGGTTAAATTCGGACATAAATATTAGAACTCAATCATGACAGGAGATTTAATACACTATTATAACTTTTTTCTTGATTATAAAATGTTTAAATCAGAAACAAACTCCAATAATTTCAAGGCTTGATAGCTTAAAAGTATCAGAGGAAATCGTTCACTCTCAGAAGCTATGATAAATTTGCTTAAAATTTATTCATCTTTGACTAAACGAAGCATCTCAGCAGAAATATTATCGTATTTTAACTTTAACGATGCTTGATTCTTGACTTGGATTTCATAGGTTTCATCATAGTTAATTCGTATTATTTCGAATGTAATATCTGAATTTGACGCTAAATAAACAATTTGACCAACTTGAAAAACTGACACACTACACCTTAATTTATATTTCATCTTTTTAAGGGTTAGATAAAATACTAACCCTCGTTTTTATCACCCCAATATACCAATCATTCAATTTATAACAATGATTTTACTTATTTTTTTTATATATTTTATGAGACAATTAAGATCTGATTTAATTTAGCAATTTAAACAAACAGCTCTTTTACTATCATCATGGGCAGGATATTGATGAGCATCATATTGCCCTATCGTCCGATGACGTATCTGATCCAATAAACTAACTTTATTCAATGCTGCAGTCATACCTGCTTGAATCGTATTTTCACGACCCTTAACATCAAAGATATGTGCTTTTTCTCTTAGATCCGGCTGTATCACAATATCTGCATTTTTTAGCTCGTTATACGCGATCTTATTTTGCATAATATTTATATTTTGATTAAACATCCCCCACACATTCGAGGTTTCCGTGTGCTCAGGCTGGGCCAAAATATCAACGGCAATCACAATATCTGCACCCAACTCTCTCGCCACATTGACTGGTACAGGGCTTACTAAACCGCCATCAACATAATCCTTATCAGCAATTTTAGCTGGAATAAACATGCTTGGAATAGAGATAGAAGCTCTCACTGCTTGCCCAGTATTACCATAGTTAAATACTGTTAAATTTCCATTTTTTAACTCTGTTGCCACCACATACATTGGAATAGGGAGCTGTTCTAAGGGCCTAAAGTCCACTTGTTTATTGACATAGTTTTCAACCTTAGCGCCATCAAAAAAGCCTTGGATACCAATGTTAAAATCACGTACATCATTGACTTGCATATTTAATGCAACTTCACGTAACGATTTTGCCGATTTTCCACTGGCATATATTGACCCGACTATACTCCCTGCGCTGGTACCAACAATAAAATCAGGCTTGATTCCACGTTGCTCTAAAACTTCAATGACACCAATGTGTGCATAACCTCGCGCTCCCCCACTCCCGAGCACCAATGCAATACTCGGAGCATCAGTTTTCTTATGCTTATTTTTAATGATATGAGATGAAGCATCCACCAAAGGAGTAGACACTGATTTTGAAAGCTGAGCTTTGGTTACAACCTGTTGACAGCCTTGTAAGCCCATCAAAGATAAGAGGGAAATCAGGAGTACAAACTTCTTCATTGCGTCAGAAATTAAAAATCTAAACTGAATGAAAGCATATCATTGACAGGTCGTCTGTATGAATTTTTTATGACAAAAAGCCCCAGATGAGGGGCTTTTTGTAAATGACACTTTCTTAAAAAATCTTCAGATTAAGCAAAAAATTTTAGAATCATTTGAATCACTGTTGCATTGATTAAGTCAACAAAGAATGCTCCACATAAAGGTACAATTAAGAATGCTTTATGTGAAGGACCATACATATTTGTAATCGCCTGCATGTTTGCAACTGCTGTTGGTGTTGCTCCCATACCGAAACCACAGTGACCTGCTGCAAGAACTGCTGCATCGTAGTTTTTACCCATCACACGGAAAGTGACAAATGCTGCGTACAATGCCATAGTTAAGGTTTGAGCTGTTAAGATCACAACCAATGGGCCTGCAAGATCAGCCAATTGCCACAACTTAAGTGAAAGAAGTGCCATTGCTAGGTATAACGATAAAGAGGCATTACCAAATACATCAATTGCACGATCGAAGATTTCCACTTTCATGAGACCTTCGAGGATGTTACGCAGGATAACACCACCACCTAATGCCCAAACGAAAGTTGGAAGCTCAAACCAAGTGCCTTTACTATAACCTGTCATAAATTCAGCAAATGCCAAACACGCAGCAAATAAACCTAATGTGGTAATCGCATTATCCGCAGTGATTAAACGAACTTGATTACGGTTTTCAAAAGGCACAAACTCGCCTTGATCATTCGGATTTGCAATTGCATTCGCATCACGTGTGTCTTTTTCAACCGAATTAGTCACTGGTGATGAAAGCTGGTGCTTATTAATCAATAATTTCGCTAATGGACCACCAATCAAACCACCAATAATCAAACCAAATGTCGCACTGGCCATACCCAGTGCTAAAGCACCTTGAATACCATGCTCGACTTCTAAAATCTCACCCCATGCACCAGCAGTACCATGACCACCCGTTAAGGTAATAGAACCTGCAATTAAACCAATAAGTGGATCAATACCAAGCAACGTTGCAAGGCTCATACCGACAAAGTTTTGTACGATAATAAATGATGCGACACAGATCAGGAAGATCACCAGACCCATACCACCTTCTTTGAGTTTGGCGAAGTTTGCACTTAAACCGATAGAAGCAAAGAACACCAGCATAAAGCTGGTTTGCAATTCACTACTCGTGGTAATGCTGTAGCCCCACAAATTATGAACAATTAAAGAAACTATGGCAGCAACCAAACCACCGGCTACAGGTTCTGGGATATTATATTTTTTTAAGAAGTCGATTTTGTTGACAAGAAAACGGCCAAGCAATAAAACTATTACTGCAGCAATTAACGTGTAAAAAGCGTTAAAAGTAAATTCCATCATTAATTCTCAGCAAATACAGATGACTGTTAATTCATATTATGCTTGTTTTTTAATCAATAAGATTTATTTCGAATCTCACATCCAAAAATAAACATATCCTTATTCAATATTGATTATCTAAAAGAATAGATAAAATTTTTAATTGAGTAACAATATATTAATTCCTCGATTTCATTGGATTCAATCTTGTTAATAAAAAACATACACTTTTCAAAATAAATCAGTAGCACAAAACGCACTCTATTCTTAGACATGCGTTTTGCTTGATACAATTGATTTATGGCTCAAACAAACACTTAAATATGTTTTAGTGAACTTAAAATGATTAAGAAATTCCTGATGATCAGGACTGCTCACTGTTTAAGCCGAACATTATGCACTTTTTTTTATAATTCGCATTACTTTTGTTTATTCAATCAGCAAAATTCAGACATTCTTTAGTCTGAACTGATGAATGACAAGTGAATAAAAAAACCGAGACTATGCTCGGTTTTTTATAAATCATGCTTAGAAGCTGTATTTCGCCATTAGACCTACACGGTCATCACTATAGCTCTGACCTGCGAAAGTCTCACGCTTACCATTGATATATTCAACACCTAAATCAACAGGTTTCACAGGTGTATAGATAAAGTTAATCCAGGCTTGTTGAACAGTTTCATTTGCACTTGGGTTAGTTTTAGCATATCCCGTGCTGTCATCAGCATAGTGTGCGCCATAAGCCAGTGTTGAGCGTAACTGAGGTGAGAACTTATATGTAGCACCAAGTTGCGTTGCAATAAACTCATTTTGTTCAATATTGTTATTTGCATCGACAACATAAGCACTATTTGAGCCATATAAATAGTTACTGTTCCCTTTTACATAAGACACGTCAGCAGATACTTTGAGTGGTTCGCTAATTTGGTAATTTGTACCGATCGCTACACCAAAACCAGTCTTATCATCACCAGCGGTATCAGATTTATAATTTTCGATTAAGGCACGAGCTGAAGCATTACCTTTACCCTCTGCATAAGCTTGCGTAACTTTTGCAGTTAAAGTTGGAAGACGATATTTAATACCATCTCCAGTAGAATTACCCTCTTCAGCTGAAATAAATAATTGAGTCGTAGGCGCTAATTTATGAGACCAACGTACTTGCGGTAAACGGTTTGTTCCGCCACCAATGTTGGTACCAAAATCGATCATTTCTGGTGCATGATTTGACAAGAAGTTTGAAGTAGTTTGACCGAATAACCAATTATTCAGTGTTAAATATGCATGACGAATACGTAAACTTTCATCTGTTCCAGCAAAGTCCACTTCTACCTTACCGCCAACATCAGCTCCTTCTACTTTAGATTTGAAATCTAAACCAAGACGTGTTGTTTTAGCCGTTGCACGTAATTTATCTTCAACAGATTTTGGATCTTTATCACCGCCACGCCCAACGTTACCAACGCTGTTAAAGTCATTGTCAGCACCTTCAATAATATAGTTCGCATCCCCACGTACAAAACCATATAGATTCACTTCAGCACCCGCTTTAGTTTTCAAGTTTGTAGGGGCTGCTGCTACTGGTTGAGCTTTAACTTCAGCCAATTGTACTTGTTGCTGTTGTTGTGCTTGTTGTTGCTGTTGAATTAAAGCTTTTAACGCTTCAACTTCTTGGCGTAATTTTTGAATTTCATCTTTTTCAGTCGCTGCTTGTGCGGTAGAAACTGCAAAAGTTGCAACTGCGATTGCTAAACTTTTCTTTAAAAATGTTTGATGTTTTGATTGACTCATTAAAAATCTCCAATTATTTCATCTTGCATCCGTGCATATATGCTTGGTCAACCTGCTGAATCCCAATCACAACGTTTGATTAATTTAAAATAATCAACGATGCACTAAACTGCTTTTTTTAAAATTTGATGAATTGATTAAAATAAATACGTAACATAATGTGTATTCGTTGTAACTTAATCTAGCAACTTATGTTTCATAATTAAATGTTTTTTATTGTCAAAACCAATTTTCTCAATCACAATTTCTGATGATGAATTGAAAAAAGTTTATATCTGTATAATTTATAAAATCTTTATTTAAAAGCATATTCAAAATTATACCTTAGTCGTAGAGACATCATGGATCATCCAAAATTATTCAAATAGGAGTTGCAATGTCCACAGAACGTACTCAAGCCGTTGATGGAGTCATCACTGAACGTCAATCTATACGTGCCTTTTTAGATCAACCCGTAGACACAAAACTTATCCAAGAAATCTTAGAAGTCGCATCAAGAGCACCTTCTGGCACAAATACTCAACCTTGGAAAGTCTATGTGGTGACAGGCACACGTCGTCAACGTTTAATTGATCAAGTTTGTCATGCACAAATGCAACTTTATCAAAACCCTGAACTTGCTCAACAATACACCGAGACTTTTGCTTATTATCCAGAAACATGGATTTCCCCGTATATCGATCGTCGTCGTGAAAATGGTTGGGGACTTTATGGATTGCTGGGCATTCAAAAAGGTGAAAAGGATAAGATGGCTGCACAACATCTTAGAAACTATCAATTATTTGATGCACCTGTTGGCATTTTCTTTACCGTGGATAAAGCCATGGGCATTGGCTCTAAAATGGATATTTCCATGATGATCCAAAATGTTATGCTAGCAGCAAAAGCACGTGGCTTAGACACATGCCCTCAAGCGGCATGGAATCATTTTCATCAAATCGTCACTGATGTTCTTGAAGCTTCTGCCAACGAAGAGCTCGTTTGTGGGATGGCTTTAGGCTATGCCGACCCAGATGCGCTTGTAAATACGTTTAGAACACCTCGAGTTCCAGTTGAAGAGTTTGCTGTTTTCTTGGAAGATTGATTTTTAAGGATTAAAACGCTCATTCAGTTAGGGTGGTTTTATAAAGACAAACAGTTAATTTCAAGCATATAATCCCAATTTAAATTAGATGAATATTCAACTTATATTCATCTATCCCTATCCTCTATGTATAAAGGGTTCTGGTTTGAACAAATGGCTGATTCAGCTTAAAAAAGCAACCTATAATACTTCATTCATGTATAACCTGCGGATGATCGTCGCTTTCGCAGGTACCGCATTTATTCCCTATCTGTTAGATCAGCAATTGATGACGATTCCATTAACATTAGGGGTTGTTGCTGCTGGGCTGAGCGACATCGATGATCGCTTCTCAGTACGTATTATGAATCTGATTTATACCTATATTGGTTTCTTTATTGCGGCAGCTTCTGTTCAACTGTTATTCCCATATCCTGTGCTTTTTGCTTCAGGCCTGATCATCTCTTGTATTGGTCTCATTTTACTCGGCTCATTAGGCAGACGTTATGCCACCATCTCATATGGTTGCTTAGTGATTTCTGTCTATGCCATGCTAGGTGTTGATATTTTTGACGAATGGTACATGCAACCCAGTCTTTTGGTGATTGGTGCCATTTGGTATGGGATCTTGTCTACGCTTAGTTTCTTAATTTTTCCAGCTCGACAAGTTCAAGATCAGCTCTCGAAAAGCTATTCTTCACTCGGTGATTTCCTTTTTGCTAAATCCAATCTCTTTGATGTGGATATGACAGCAAATAGCTACCAAAAAAGTATGATCAGCTTGTCGCTGGAAAATGGGAAATTAGTAGGTATCTTCAATGATATGAAAACCACACTCCTTACCCGATTAAAAGGAGATCGTGGTCAAAGTGATACCCGTCGCAGCTTACAGTATTATTTTATTGCACAGGACATTCACGAGCGAGCTGACTCAGCGCATATTGATTATCAACAATTAACCAAAGCCTTTGAACATAGTGATATTTTATTTCGCTTCCAACGCATTTTGACACTGCAAGCAAAAGCCTGTAAAGATTTAAGCGAAAGCATCCTAAATCGTACAACTTACCAGCATAATCCACGTTTTGAACATGCATTTAGTAATCTCAGAAAGTCATTAGAAAAAATCCGTGATGAACAAAAACATGATCTTATCTGGGTTAATGCTCTTTTTGCCTTACTCCAGAACTTAAAAGCCATCGATGCTCAATTACGAAATCTTGAAACTGAACGGCATATTAAATTTGACCGCACTAAACATTTAGAAAACCAACTTAAAGATGACGATCTGAAAGGTTGGGAAGATATCGTTTCTCGTATCAAACAAAATTTAACCCCTGAATCCGTACTCTTTCGACATGCAATTCGTGTTTCCATCGTACTTTTCATCGGATATGTTTTTGTTCAAGTCACCAATATCGAATACGGTTATTGGGTACTGTTAACAGCCCTATTTGTTAGTCAACCAAACTTCAACGCCACAAAACGTCGACTCAGACTCAGGATCATGGGAACACTTGGTGGCATTATTCTTGGTTTTGCAATTCTGTATTTCGTTCCTTCTGTCGAAGGTCAACTTTTATTATTAATTGTGAGTGGTGTACTATTTTTTGAATTACGCAGTAAGCAATATGCGCAAGCCACTGCATTTATTACGATCTTAGCCTTAATTAATTTCAATTTGGACGGTTTAGGTTTCCAAGCGGCATTTCCTCGAATGTTAGATACTTTAATTGGCTGTGCATTAGCATGGTTTGGGGTGAGCTTTATTTTTCCAGATTGGAAATTCAGACGACTCCCCCATTCAATCAGACGTTCACTTGAAGCTCAATGCCAGTATCTTACTGAAGTCGTACAACAGTATCATCATGGACGTAATAACAGTTTGAACTACCGCGTAGTCCGCCGCACTGCACATAATCGTGATGCGGATGTTGCATCACTCATATCGACATTAGCAACAGAACCTGATTTTGATCCAACACAAAAAGCTTTAGCATTTGAGTTCCTCTGTCTTAATCATACATTTATCAGCTATATTGCTGCGCTAGGTGCACACCGTGAAAAAATTCAAGATCAGTCAACATTAGAACTACTTCAGCAAGCGTTAAATGATATCCAAGGTGCTTTTTTACGAGATGAAGTGCCTGAGCTAAATCTGACAAATTTAGAGTCCGCGATTCGTGAACGTTTGAATAAAGATGATCAGGATTCACATAAATCATTGATTGTTTTACAGCAACTTTCTTTAATGCTTGGTGTATTAAGACGATTAAGTACCTTAAAACAAAGTTTAAGTCATGAACATGATACTCAATCAAGCGCATTGGCATCACTGTAAATGTTGAATTTTCAAGGCAGTAAATTAGTACAATATACTCCCTGATTGTATTAATTTAATGCTAAACTCTGCTCAGATATACACATTTTGTTAACGAAACTATGACTGCAAAAAACTTATACGCCTACACTTTACAACCCGTTCCTTACGAGGTTACTGAAGCTGAACAACGCCATGCGCAACTCGCAATCTGGCGCAGCACAAATAAAATTGGAACTAAAGCTTGGGCTATTATGGGTGCAATTACTGCGCTTGCAATTTTGGGTCTAATTTTTATTAAAAATTACTCTACTGTATTTTGCTGGGTGGCTTTAGTCTGTGTGCTGACATACTTTTTAGTGCGAAAGTTTGGACTAGAATGGTACGCTAAACGTAAAATGAATGAGTTTCCAGTACAAGAAATTACTGGAATTAAATTAGGTGTTCAGCCTCATGGTATCGTGATGCGTCAAAAAATGGGACTACAAGAAGGTGTAGGTTCAATTGGTTGGAAAGATATCTATGAGTGGTATAACACGCCAGACTTCATTTTGGTGAACTTTAAAGTTAAAGGTCAGCAAGGTGCTTATATCCTGCCAAAACGAATGAACAGCAAAAATTTCTCTTTCGAGACCATCCGTAAACATCTTAAAGAAAGCGTTGGTGAGCCAAAATCACTGTAAATACGGCTTTATATTAAAACCTCCAACTTTGGAGGTTTTTTTATCACAATTTTTTATATGAGAATGAGAATAAATATTATCTTCAAATACATTCCACTTTTTTTGAGTTAGGTTATAATCGCACCATTCAAAAATTCCAATTCACTCAGACCCTTATGTTCAAGAAAATATTTTTCCAGTTACACTGGTTTTTCGGAATAACAGCAGGCCTTATTTTGGCACTTATGGGTGTCACTGGGGCAATATATTCTTATGAGCAGCAAATTATCAAGCTGATCAATCAGGAAAGTTATACAGTTGTTGCTGAACAACGCCCAAAATTAACGCCAGCTGAAATTTATCAACATTTCCAGCAGGAGCATCCCGATCTTAAAATCAATAGCATTACAATTGCTGCTCAACCTACTGACTCATCGAGTATCAATGTTGCGAAGGAAGGCGAACGTCGTGGTTTGACCATGATGATCAATCCCTACAGTGCTGAATTACTTCCTGAAATTAAAGGTCGAAAATTCTTTGCATTCGTACAACAACTTCATCGTAACTTGACAGTCGGTCCTGTTGGAAAACAAATTACCGGTGCATGTACACTGATTCTTATTTTCTTTGTCCTCAGTGGCTTATATCTACGTTGGCCGAAAAAACACAGTTTCAAACAATGGTTTTCAGTTAAACCCAAATTAAAAGGTCGAAACTTTATTTGGGATTTACACGCAGTCGTTGGAACATGGGTGGCCATTTTCTATCTCATGTTGGCGTGCACAGGTTTATATTGGTCATATGACTGGTGGCGCAACGGCATGTTTAAAGTGCTTGGTGTTGAGCGCCCGCAACCCCAAATGCAAGCGGGAGGTCCTGGTTCAAATGCTGGACCAAATGCTCAACGTGAAGGACGTGAAGAGCGTAAATCACTCCAAACAGAACAGATTCAATTTGCGCTCAATCAATCTTGGTCTACATTTAATCAACAGTTTAAAAATCAATTTTCTTCCGTAACCTTCACCATTCCTAAACGTGCAAACGGTGAATTAGAACTGAGTTTCGTTGATCCTGTTCCGCAACATGAACGCGCTCGTAACAAAGCGACTGTCGACTTAAATACGAATCAATTGAAAGATGTTGAATTGTACGAAGACAAAAAGCTCAATGAAAAAATCATGAGCAGCATGTTACCTGTACACCGTGGCAGCTTCTTTGGTCCTATTTACCAGTTCTTCGCGATGTTAGCTGCACTCGCTATGCCGTTATTCTTTGTGACTGGCTGGATGCTCTATCTCAAACGTCGCAAGCAAAAACAATTAACCCGTGAAGCGAAGCAAAATTTAGCAGTGGTTGATGTTGATCCAAATGCAAAACCTTGGCTCATCGCTTATGCAAGTCAAACTGGTGTATCCGAGCAATTGGCTTGGCGTACAGCTTCAATTCTGCAAGCAGCAGGCCAACCCGTTACTGTTAAATCAGTGCAAAGCCTGACCACTAATGAGCTACAAACAGCATCTCAAATTCTGGTGGTCGCGAGTACTTACGGTACAGGTGAAGCTCCAGACTTAGCTGCAAGTTTTGAAAAGAAATTAATGTCTCATCCACTGAATCTAAGTCATGTTCAATTTGCAGTTATGGCACTTGGTTCACGTGAATATCCTGACACTTATTGTAGTTTTGGTCATCGTATCTATGATTGGTTCAATGCATCTGGTGCAACTCCGCTCTTTAATGTGATTGAAGTAGACAATGCCAATAACCAAGATATTCAAAAATGGACAGATGCACTCGCACAAGCTGCTCAATTGGAATTAGCAACATTATCTATTGATAAAGTCTTTGATCAATGGAAACTGCAAAAACGCACACTGCTCAATCCAAACAGTTTGGGTCAACCTGCTTATAATTTAGAGCTTGAGTCTAATCACGACGCGATCTGGCAAGCTGGAGATATTGCGGAAATTCAACCCGGCAATAGCATTGAACGTATTCAAGCATTTTTACAACAGCACAACTTAGATGAGGCTTTAGTTCTCGCAACTACAGGTCAAACCTTAGTTGAAAGTCTGTGGAATAAAAATTTAAATAGCGAGATTCAGCCATTTGATACAGCAGAAGAACTCGTTGAGCAGCTTGAAAATTTACCTACTCGTGAATATTCGATCGCAAGTATTCCAACTCAAGGCATGATGCGATTGGTGGTACGTCAACAACGTGATGAACAGCAGCAACTCGGCTTAGGCTCAGGCTGGTTAACACATCATGTTGCGATTGGTGCTCAGGTACAACTTCGTATTCGAACCAATGAATCATTCCATTTAATTGATGATAATCGACCGATTATCTGTATCGGTAACGGGACAGGGATCGCAGGGCTAATGAGCTTGATTTCAGCTCGCGTACGCTTGGACTACACTGACAACTGGCTCATCTTCGGTGAACGCCAACGCGAACATGATTTCTTTTATAAAGAAACAATCGAAGCTTGGCAAAATACAGCGATGTTAAAGCGTATTGATCTTGCGTTCTCTCGAGACCAACCAGAAAAAGTCTATGTACACCATATTCTGCGTCAAAATGCGGATGAAGTCGTTAAATGGATTCATCAAGGTGCTGTCATCTATGTGTGCGGCAGTATCAATGGTATGGCAAGCGATGTTGATCTAGCCTTAATTGAAATCTTAGGTGAAACTACTGTAGATGAATTAAGACAAGCTGGTCGCTACCGTAGAGACGTTTACTAACACGGTTATTATGATCAGAACCGAGCACGATTTTTATTTAATCTGCTCGGTTTTTTTATGCGCTATACTTTTTCTCATTTCCCACTAGTGATGATCCAATGTATATAAGGATTTTAAAATTTTTCGCTTGGTTAATAGCATTGATACTATTAATCGATGGAATCATTTTAATGAGTCAAAATAAAATTCATTTGGGTACTGTACTTCCAGCCTTTATTGGCATAGTGATCATTTTATGTCTGTTTTTTAATAAGAAAATCCAACACTACCGTTTGAATCATTCTAACTTTAACTTGTTTTGGAAAATGGGATGGACAATTTTTTCCATCTGGTTAATCAGCTTGACTATTTTTTTTAATTTTTTAGCTAAAAAAAATCATTCCCCCATCATGAATACACCACCTGATGCGATTATTATTTTGGGTAGTGGTTTAATCAATAACCAACCCTCCCCAACGCTTCAGGCTCGATTAGACCAAGGTGCAACGATCGCCGCTCAATATCCCAGTAGTTCTGTTATTGTGACTGGCGGTTTGGGATTTGATCAGAAAATTACTGAAGCTGCAGTGATGAAAGCATATTTGATCAACAAATATCGTATTCACCCACAGCGTATAGTTGAAGAAAGTCAAAGCACCAGCACCGAACTCAATTTAAAAAACAGTGTTCCGCTGCTAAACAGAATAGATTTAAACCAAAATAGTCATATTGTAGTTGTGACTAGTGATTTTCATACACCACGTGCTGCAGCCATTGCCCGATTTCAAGGTTATACCCAAATCACATCAGTCAGTGCTGAAACTCCTTTAGCCACACGATATAACGCATGGCTTAGAGAATATTTTGCTTATATTAGTGGCTGGATCTTAAGAGAATACTAAATTTTTTATTTATCATGTATTCGGATTTTTCGAGGCGAAGGAACCCCTTCTTTATTTAATTTTTCAGGTTGATCAATCGATAACTGGTATAGATAAGCTTTTAGGTCAATTAGAAATTGTCGCCCCGATACCAAAACATTTTGACCTTCTGGCATCAAGTTAAGTGACAAATGAGTATTGTGTTGTCGAATATAAGGAACAACTTGTTCAATAAATGGTATCAGTTGGATTTCCTCCACATGATATTTTTCCCACTTATCACGAACCAATAATTGTGCCATTCCTCTACTTTGCCAAACAGCAAGCGTGCGCTGACCAGATGGAGTGGAGCACAATGCCCAACCATCATTATATAAACTATAAACTTTAGCCTGAGCGACAATTGTTTCCATAAATTGTTGGTATTGTTCTTTTGGAGAGACAACTGTAGAGGCAATAGAGGTACTTGAAGGCTTACGCTGGTATGGATTTCTCATAATTCTATTATAAACATGAATTCATCATATTTTATATAAATTATAGAAACTTAAAAGACTTTTCATAGAAAGAATATGGTGGGCGCTGACGGGATCGAACCGCCGACATTCTGCTTGTAAGGCAGACGCTCTACCAACTGAGCTAAGCGCCCTTGAGGAATAAAAATAGCACCGCTATTTTTAAGATGCAAGAAAGAAATCTTGCTGATTTAAACCATTATATCTAGACAAGGGATCTAGAAAATGGCGCAGCGGACGGGACTCGAACCCGCGACCCTCGGCGTGACAGGCCGATATTCTAACCAACTGAACTACCGCTGCAACGGCAACTGCTTACGCAATTAGGGTCATATAAGCTTTTCAGCATGAATATGGTGGGCGCTGACGGGATCGAACCGCCGACATTCTGCTTGTAAGGCAGACGCTCTACCAACTGAGCTAAGCGCCCTTATTAGGCTTTGATTTTTAGGATGGCGCAGCGGACGGGACTCGAACCCGCGACCCTCGGCGTGACAGGCCGATATTCTAACCAACTGAACTACCGCTGCATCACAAAAAATCTGGTGGGCGCTGACGGGATCGAACCGCCGACATTCTGCTTGTAAGGCAGACGCTCTACCAACTGAGCTAAGCGCCCTTAATAAGGTCATTACATAAAGTGGCGCAGCGGACGGGACTCGAACCCGCGACCCTCGGCGTGACAGGCCGATATTCTAACCAACTGAACTACCGCTGCACTTATGTAATATCTCTATTAAAGTACAAACAATCTATTAAGCTTAAAGTGGCGCAGCGGACGGGACTCGAACCCGCGACCCTCGGCGTGACAGGCCGATATTCTAACCAACTGAACTACCGCTGCACTAAAACTTAACGTAAAGGCTTGGTGGGCGCTGACGGGATCGAACCGCCGACATTCTGCTTGTAAGGCAGACGCTCTACCAACTGAGCTAAGCGCCCTTTACGACTTCATCGTTTGTGTGGTGCATTATAGAGAATCCTCAGATACTGTCAAACGCTTTTCTACAGGTTTCTCAGTTTTTCAGTTTGAATGATTAAAAAATAGATCATTTCTCTTAAAAAATCGCTTTTTTGTCTATTATTTGCCTGATTAGAGATATGTTTTTATTTTTATTCAAAGTTTTGATCACAACACATTTTACGATTCTGATTTAAATTTGATCCAATTCGATCTCTTGTTCTGAAATATAGACTAAAGCGCCTTCGTCAAATGTATCAAATAGCTCAATGACATCTGCACTGTGCATTCGAATACATCCATGTGATTTAGGAAGACCTAAAGGTTCTGACTCTGGCGTACCATGAATATAGATATATCGATTATAGGTATCACAACCCTCCCCTTGATTAAAACCAGGTTCTAAACCTGCTAACCAAAGAATTCGCGTTAGAATCCAGTCACGTTCTGGAAATTGCTTGCCAAGTTCCACATCATAGATCTCCCCAGTCCAAATACGTGCTTTAAAAACAGCATTGATTGGGTGGTCATCGCCAATTTTTTGTTCAATGCGATGCCATCCTCTTGGGGTTTTACCTGAATTTTCCTGTTCACCTATACCGTTCAATCCAGTAGACACCAAATAGCTTTTTTTCATACGTGGGACATATAGAACTTGTTTCGCCATATCAATCAGGATATCCGCCTGACTTAGGGTATAACTTTCAAGATTTGGGTTCATACAAAACTCAGCGTTAAATTATTTTTAATCATTTATTTAAACAATATTTTTTGATTCAGGTCTTAACCACAACCAAATCGCGACAATTAGCATAGTGAGATTCGTAAAAATTTTTACTAAATCAGGAGCATTGGTATAAAGCATAAGAATACCGCTGATCAACATCATCATCGAGGCGAGCCATTTTGCTTTGCGTGGAACCGTGCCATGCTCACGCCAATTTCGCAGTGTTGGTCCATATTTAGGATGATTGAGTAGCCAATCATCAACCTGTGGCCAACCTTTTGAAGCAGCCCATGCGGCAAGAATTAAAAAGACTGTGGTTGGCAATCCTGGCAATAGCGCACCAATAAAACCTAGAGTCACAAAAATAATGACCAAGCTCCGCCAAAACACGATTTTCATACCGCAACTCATTCAGTTGAATCTCACTAGTATATATGCTTTTGTGGTAGTGTCTGATTGTAAATTTATTTTCAGTTTTGAATTCTGGTTGGAGTAACGGTGCAATCTGATTTTTATGAGCCATGGCAGAACTTTCATCATGCAATTGTACGTCAACTGGCTTTTGTCATCGCAAGTCCTAATATTATTCGTTTTGCGCCTAAAGAATTAACGATCGTTCATCCTTTTGAAATGCACCATGAACTATTTTGGCAAACTCAGTACGAAAAATATATCTCCAGACTTCATGATCTAGATCAAAACCCACAAGAACTGATTGATTTTATTCAGCAACTTAAAAGTACGCGTCTAGGTTTGCGCTTTGAATATTTAATGTGGTTCTGGCTACAAGATGATCAACGCGATCAAGCTGATTTTTCGCTGTTAGATCACAGTGTTCAAATCATTGACGGCCGCCATACTTTGGGTGAAATTGACTTTGTGATATTAAATCATCACACCCAAGAAATTGAACAATGGGAAGTTGCACTGAAATTTTATTTAGCAGAACAAGACTTTCAACTTCAACATTGGTACGGATTAAATCGAAGTGACACCCTATTTAGAAAGCTCAATCATTTTACGCAAAAACAATTTCAGTTTACTCAAGCCAATACTTATAAAATTGATCGAAAAATTGCGGTGATGAAAGGTCAACTCTACTTTCCGTATCATACCGAACTTCAAACCTTACCCAACTGGGTCAGCCCACATCGTCGTATGGGCACATGGGGACATCAATTTCGATCATCTTTTTATCGACTGGAAAGACAGGAATGGATTTGTCCGAATGCGAGTCAGACTTCAAATGAAGCACATTGGTGGAGCAATGGGCTTTATCACAATGTACAGACAAATCAGTTTTATATGTACCGTCAACCAGCATTAAAGCTTCCTTACGTGTAGTTCGTGTAATAAAAAAATGTATCGAATACAATTAATAACATTCTGATAATAAAACTCTCATATTCTTCTAAATGATTAATTTTTATTCTGATTAAGCATCAAAATAATTTACAATCATTGGAGATAATGATGAAAAAAGTATTAGCCGCTTCATTCGTAGTTGCATTTGTATTAACTGGTTGTAATACATTCAAAGGTTTTGGACAAGACGTTTCAAAAGCTGGGGAAACTGTAACAAATACTGCTGAAAAAACTTCAAACGAAATTCGTAACAACTAATTCGAAGTTGAAGCTAAAAGCCCTATTTTTTAATAGGGCTTTTTTTATTTAAATTTGATTCCCTTGAATGATTAATATTTTGCATCAAATTCAACATACTTTATGATAGTTCGACTTTGACCAATTCGATTTCTTTCCATGACCCAATCTGCAACACTCGATTTAAGCTTACAATTACTTCGCCAACCTTCAGTGACTCCAGTCGATCATAACTGTCAAAATATTATGGCTGATCGATTATCAAAGATTGGTTTTAACATTGAAAATATGCGTTTTGAAGATGTAGATAACTTATGGGCTCGTCGCGGGACTGAATCACCTGTGTTTTGTTTTGCGGGTCATACTGATGTTGTTCCTACAGGCAATCTAGAAGCGTGGAACTCCGATCCATTCGCCCCAGAAATTAGAGATGGAAAGTTATACGGGCGTGGCAGTGCAGATATGAAAACGGCGTTGGCAGCCATGGTAATTGCCTCTGAACGTTTCGTTGCTAAGCATCCAGACCACAAAGGTTCGATTGCTTTTTTGATCACTTCAGATGAAGAAGGTCCATCTATCAATGGAACAGTGAAAGTTGTAGAAACTTTAGAAGCACGCCAAGAAAAAATGACATGGTGTTTAGTTGGTGAACCGTCAAGTACGAATACTTTAGGTGACATTGTTAAAAATGGCCGTCGTGGGTCTCTCAATGCCAATTTAACAGTGAAAGGTAAGCAAGGGCATGTGGCCTATCCACATTTGGCAATTAACCCAATTCATACAGCCTCAAAAGCAATTGCTGAATTGTGTGAGACAGAATGGGATCAAGGCAATGAGTATTTCCCTGCAACGTCTTTCCAAATCTCGAATATTTCTGCTGGAACGGGTGCAACCAATGTTGTGCCTGGCACGATGAACTTATTATTTAACTTCCGTTATTCTACAGAAGTTACTGCTGATGAATTAAAAGCACGTACACATGAAATTTTAGATCGCCACGGCGTTGAGTATGATATCGAGTGGACACTATCAGGTTTACCATTCCTTACCCCTGTTGGAGAGCTCGTCAATGCTGCCAAAAAAGCGATTTTGGATGTGACTGGCACGATAACAGAATTATCAACCAGTGGTGGTACATCAGATGGTCGATTTATCGCACCAACTGGAGCTCAGGTACTCGAACTGGGAGTACTTAATGCCACGATCCACCAGATTAATGAGCATGTTGAAATCGCACATTTGGAACCTTTGGCTGAAATTTATGAAAAAATCTTAATTGAGCTATTGGTATAACATTAAAATTTAAGAGCAATGAAATATAAAAAAGGATGCGAATGCATCCTTTTTTAATTCGCTTAAAATACTTCAATCCTGTTTTAAAAGCTGATTGATCTGCTCAATTAACACTGCTTCTTGGAAAGGTTTACCCATATAAGCCGATACACCAAGTTCAAGAGCATGGTGTTTATGCTTATCCCCCACTCGTGAAGTGATCATAACCACAGGTAAGTTCTGCAAATGTGGTTGATTTCTCAGCCATTGCATCACTTCAAAACCATCCATTCTTGGCATTTCAACATCAATTAACATTAAGGCAGGTGTTGAATGCTGTAAATGTTCAAGTGCTTCAATACCATCTGTAGCTGTGACAATCTGGTAACCATAACGCTCAAGTAGTTTAGCTGTCACTTTTCGAACTGTGACCGAATCATCAACCACTAAAATCGTAGGTGCTTCATTGTCATGCTCTAAATTAGAGGGTTTCGACTCTAGATGTATAGACCAATCCTGCTGAGTGAGATATTGAACCACACGATTTAAATTTAAAATTGGGCAAATTTCTCCACTGCCCATAATGGTTACACCGCTGAGATAATCAATTTGATGGATCAGCCCCCCAGTCTGTTTCACAATAATTTGTGAATTAGTTCCTAAGACTTCATCAACGAATATAGCCACAGGTTGAGACTGGTGCATATTCACCAAAATCACTGGAACTTTTTGGGTTTCTGAATATGGTGAGTTTCTTTTTATATTTTGATTTAACAACACGAAGTCAGCCAAATCGTTTAATTGATAACTTGCTTCATGCACTCTCAACAACTGACCCTGTTGTTTCGCGTGATTAAAATCATGTCTATCAATCATTTCAACACGTTGTATTTGATGTAACGGTAAGGCAAAGAATTGGTCCGCAACTTTTACCATCAATGCTTCTGTAATAATTGAAGATTTAGGAATTCTGATTTCAAAACAAGTTCCTTGTCCTCTTTCCGAAGAAACATGAACATGCCCACCCAGTGCCTGTATTTCACTTTTAACGACATCTAAACCGACACCACGTCCTGAAACGGTTGTTAATTTTGCAGCAGTGGTAAAGCCTGGTCTAAAAATCAATTGTAATATTTCAGTTTCAGAATATTCCCGTTCAGTATTGAGCCAACCAAATTCAACAGCTTTTTGCTTAATCTCTTGTGAATCAATTCCTCGACCATCATCCTTGATCAAAATACTCAGCTCATTGTGATGATTCACCAGTGTCAGTTGCATGACTGCCTGTTCAGGTTTATTTAATTTCGACCGCTGTTCTGCTGACTCAATTCCGTGATCAATCGCATTACGCAGAATATGCTCAAGTGAGGTGATCAACTTTTCAAGAATACTACGATCTAATTCGATGTCTGCATGTTCAATCTGTAACTGAACAGATTTATTCAGATTCATCGAAAGTTGCTTGCATAAGCGTTCAAGACGCATTTTTATCGTCTTGAATGGTACGACACGAGTACGCATCAACGAGTGTTGGATGTTGTTTTGTATTCTTGCCTGCTGAATCAATATACTTTCTGCAGATTGAAGCTTTTCATGCAGAGAGTTTCTGATATCTAACAAGTCTGATGTTGACTCTGATATTGATTTTGAGAGTTGATTAAGTGATGAATATTGATCCATTTCTAAGGGATCAAATCCATGCTCGGCGGAATTATGTGATCTACGTTGTAATAAAATTTGGGATTCTAATTCCCCTTCCATCCGTCTCAATTGTGAAGTAAGGCGCTGAATGGTTTGATCCATTTCTACCAAATTTGACCGATATGATTTTAATTCTACTTCGACTTGCGAACGTTGAATCAAATCCTCCCCAATCAAATTAAGGGTTGCTTCAATTACAGCAGTAGAGACTGAAAGTGTCTCGTTCGCTACGGCAGATTGCACAAACTTTTTCAAATTACCACTCATTGGAGGCGGTAAAACAATCTCCTTAGCGTTAGATGGTTCAGTCTGATGTGAGTTTTGCTGAATGGAAGAAGAGTCAAACTTTAATGAATTATTATGCGTAGTGACTAAATCACTTAAATTGGTTTCAAGGTCCGCTGATAAAGTTGAATGAATACTAAAATCTGAAGACATGTGGTGACTGATATCATTTTGCATCGAATGTACTAAGTTCAGCTTCGAGTCACCACCCTTAAGATTGAAATGTCCAAGCTCAATTAAACCCTGAATAAGCCTTGATGCCTGCTCTATCGGATAATCAAGAGACTCAGTTTTAATGATATTGACACGCCGTACCAAATCCTGCTGTAAGGCTTTAATCAAAATAATGAAACTTTTTATATCAATTTGTTGCTCTGAAATGAGTTGAAGATATACAGATTCAAGCTCATGGATTAGATTTGCAAAGTAATCTGCTTGCAACATGTATGCACCACCTTTCAACGTGTGCAGTTGCCGCATAATTTTTTGGATACACGTAGCATCTTCTTGATACTCTAACCATGTATTGAACAAGTCTTCGATTTGAGACAAGATTTCTTCCGCTTCCTCGACAAAAAAACCACTTACTTCGCGATCTAAGCCCTGTTTTGCTTTCGCTGAATCTTTGAGTGCGTAATCTATATTGAGTAATGTCAGAATTGTTTCATCTAAGGATCGAGCAGATACTTCGCTTTCCTGTTCTATATTGGAAATGCAATTCGATTGATTGGAAAAGCTGAAGTATTCATGATTAAGTTGTTTTAAATCACCTAATAGCTGCTGAGAAGCTACATTATTTTGAGCCAATTGACCTATAGCAAGTTCATCAAATATTTCTAAGAGTTTTTCATGCCCTTGTTGTAAAACTCGGTGGACATTTGAGTAGGCAATTGAATTCGGTTCTCTTGCAATGTTGAAGTGAATTGAACTCAAAATTTCTGAAATTTTTTGAAGGAGATCAAAATCAACTTTAATGGCAAATTTAGCAATTGAACTGAGTTGTTGACTCAGTAAGGTCGAACGTTCAGTAGTACGTGTAGAGCTAACGAGGTTAGAAATACCATCTTGTACAAAGGTATCGATAAGGAAAACATCTTCTACACCCAAATCTACAATTTTCTTGAGTAACTCTTGCGGATCAAGATTTGGATCGTTCTGTGTAATCTGTTCTGAGAAGTCTCTCAATGCGATTAAAAATGTATGCTCTAATGCCTGAAACTGTTGTTGTCTCGTTACGTTGTCACCTGTTGTTTGCAAGCTTTCTAAGTAATACTGGATTAAATCAATATACTGCGTTGTGAGCGCTTGCAATTCTTTATTGTTGGTATCAAAAGATGGATTACGTTGTATTATTTTTTCGAATGACTGACTCAATACTTCAATTTTCTCAAGTCCAACAATTGCAGAACTCCCCCTGAGAGAATGAACAACACGTGCAAGCGTATCCACCTGAAATTGTTGATTGGATTTATCCAACATATCTTGCAGGGATTTCAATTGTTCTGAAGCTTCAGCATAAAAACTTTGCAGAACCTCGTTATCCCATATTTGAGTATTCTCAATTGTGGCTGTTGCTGAGAGTGAATTTGAGTCACTCAAACAATGACATTCAATCCTGAAATCTAGATCTAGCTGTGTGAGATGAGCGTTGATCGCCAACAAAGGATGCAATGATTGATCTATGGTATTTGAATGTTCTAATTGCCGACCTAAAAGCAATAGAGGTTTAACATCTAATTGAATCGCTTGTTTCACTGTTAAACTAGGCACAATAATGTAGCGATATATACGAGAGATCAGCTCAACATACTCAAGGACCATTTGACTCCATGAAAGTTGCTGATCAAGCCTAATATTTAATATTGTCTCAACAGTCCATGCAAGCTCAGAAACTGAGTTGAATCCAAGCATTCGACCTGAACCCTTTAAGGTATGAAAATTACGGCGCAAAGCTTGCCAAATATTTACCTGTTCTAAATCATTCGATAAGACTTGAAAATTTTCTGATATTTCTAGAAGTAATTCCTTAAGCTCTTCAGCAAAGGTCGTAAGGAGCTCCTCATCTTCAAAATTTAATTCATCCTGAGGAAGCTGCATATCTATATATGCACGATGGAGTGCTTCTGAAAGATATAATTGTATTTTATTAGGATTATTATTTTTCATGGCTCAATCACTCAGGTAATTTGAAGTTTGCAACTGATTTCCTTAAAGAATCAGCCATTTGAGTGAGTTCTGCTATCGATTGAGCAGTATCTAAGGTTGAAGCATGATTTTCTCGTGTGACATCTTGCACAAGCGACATTGTTTTCGCAATTTGACCCGCAGCAGCTGACTGAACTTTTGAGGATGCTGAAATATTCGCAATGAGTTGAGCCAACTGTTTTGAAATCAACTGAATATCTGCAAGTGCTGCTCCTGCATCTTGAGCAAGTCCAGTCCCCTTAACCACCTCAGAAGTTGTTTGCTCCATAGAGCGAACGGCCTCATGTGTATCTAATTGAATATTTTTTACCAATATCTCAATATGTTTGGTCGCAGCAGTTGAACGTTCAGCTAAACGCTGCACCTCATCAGCAACACTAGCAAAACCTCGTCCAGCATCGCCTGCCATTGCGGCTTGAATGGCTGCATTTAAAGCCAACAGATGCGTTTGCCCTGCAATGTCTTCAATGGTTGCAACAAAGTTTCCAATCTCTTGAGTAGATTCACCCAGCCTTTTAATTTTTTTAGATGTTTCTTGAATCTGGCCTCGTATTTGATCCATTCCATCTATTGATCGTTCAACCACTTCCCCACCCTTCACTGCGATAAGTACAGCGCGCTGAGCAACTTTTGCAGATTGCGCTGCATTTTCAGAAACGTGATCAATTGAGTCCGCCATGTCATGAATGGCGAGCGATGTATTTTGGATTTCACGAGCTTGCAGCTCTGAAGATTGAGCCAATTGTGAACTCATGTGCTGAGTTTGATGAATATATTGGGTAACTTGTTGGGCAGCCTGATTAATTCTCATCACCAAATCACGCAAATGATCTATCGCTACATTAATTGAATCCGCGATTGTCCCCGTAAAATCTGCAGAAACCGCAGCATATTTGGTCAAATCGCCTTCAGCTAAATCTCCAATTTCATCTAAAAGCCGATAAATCGCGGTTTGATTCTTCTTATCTTTATCCACCAGTTCCATTAAACGCAGACGATCTTCTTGGCTTCTCAAAATAAAAAGTTTAATTACAGCAAAGGTGAAGCTCGATAAACTAATCAACAATAAAAGTGACAGTAAAATCAGTAACCACGTAGAACCTGTGCGAATTTCATTGAGGGCTACTTGAATTTTTTGTAACTGAGACTCCGTGATATTGCTTTGAGACTCTAACCATAGTCGATCTACTTCATTTAAAGCCGGACTATAAAAATAAACTGATTTTACATTTTCAAGTTGTGAACTAAAAATAAGCTGAGAGTTTTTGAGAATCTGTAATGTGTAATCTGTAGGATTATCCTCAAACTGTTGAGTCTGAATAATCATCATTTGATTGAGATATTTCAGTTCCCCCACCCCACGACTTTGCTCCACTGTACGTGGGAGATTAAACATAAGAAACAATAAAATCAGAAAAGCACAAACGAGGCTAATAATAGCCATGATTAAATAAGACTTCGTTTGGGCAGATTGCCCAAACAGCTCTGAAAACTGTTCAAGTTTTAACTTAAGTGAAGCTTTCCATCCCTGTGTGTTGGAATCTGAATCATTCACATTCCGACTGGTCTTTTTTAACCGTAAACTCACTCAGCTCCCCCAAAAAACTATTGCTGACTAGACATTAAATTGAATTAGATGTGAACATATGCTTTAGGCGATCATGCTCATATAGCTGACTCATCATCAGCACAGCTACAGGTGTTGAATGATCGAGAAAATAACCTTGGCAAAATAATCTATATGGTTCTGCGATCAAATCCGAACCGGCGCTATAGGTATTATTCTTATAATGTTTTACACCGAGGACTTCATCCACAAGTAATCCAACACAGTCTTGCCCCACGTTAAAACATAAAATTTTAACATTAGCGTGTAGTTGTGTGGTTTTACCCAAAGCAAATTGCTTTAGATCTAATACGGTCAGTACTCGACCTCGCAAATTCGCCAAACCTAAATACCACGGCGGCGTAAGTGGTAAAGAAGTAATGCTCAGTAAAGGGCTAACCTCCGCAATATCACCAAGTGGGGTAATAAATTGCTGCTGCTCAACTTTAAAACATACACCAGACCAGAGGTCCTGATTTTGCACATCACGGTACTCATTTACTTGAGCCGAATTAGCATTACTGGCTTGCGTTAACCAGTGTTGTTGATCACTTTCATCTTGAGTGATCATGCTGTGCCTGTATTTAAATATTGCTGAATGACATCAAGTAATCTTGATTCATCTACAGGTTTGATCAGGTAGTCGACCGCGCCTTGTCTTTTGCCCCAAATTCGATCCGTATCCTGATCTTTGGTACTGACAATGACAACTGGAATATGCTTCGTTACATCAGCTCTTGCAATTTGCCGAGTTGCTTGAAATCCATTCACACCAGGCATCACCACATCCATAAGTACAAGATCTGGTTGCTCTGCTTGCGCCAAGGTAACACCATCTGCACCATTGGTTGCTTCTAGCACTTCATAGCCATTTTTGGACAGAATTTCTTTAAATCTAAACATTTCTGTTGGAGAGTCATCTACCACTAAGATACGTGTCATATTTTGTTTTCCCAGTACTTAACGTGAAGCGACAAGTTTACGAATCGCATTCAATAGCTCATCTTTACTGAATGGTTTCGTGAGGTATTCATCAGATCCAACAACTCGTCCTTTTGCCTGATCAAACATACCATCTTTACTGGATAACATGACCACTGGAATATGTTGGAAATTTTGTGAGTTTTTTAACAATGCGCACGTTTGATACCCATCTAAACGCGGCATCATAATATCTACAAAAATAATATCAGGTCGAGTTTCAGCAATTTTAGATAATGCTTCAAATCCATCTACTGCAGTTACAACGTCATATCCTTCACGCTGTAATAAAGTTTCTGCGGTCCGACGAATCGTTTTTGAATCATCAATGACCATCACTTTAATATTTTGCAGATTATCATCCATTGAATGATCCTTCCTGAGATGAGATTTAAAGAAAAATGAAACGCTTAATTTAGAGAATAACCATTATTTTCTAACATAACATTACATTGATTTTCAATGCAGTTGAGTACTCGCGGAGAGATTGTGTCACAAAGCTTCATAGAATTTAAGGGTGAATCAGATTAAGCGTAAATTATTTAACGGTTTATATTTATAAATTTACCAGAACCACATAAAATGCTTGTTATTAAAAGCAAAAATTAAAAAATTGAATTGATATCACGGGGGCCAATTCCAATGTTTAATCTTTCGCACAAATCAAGAATTGGGTTAAAGCATCTTCATCATAAAACATTCTTAGTGATCATGATGACATTTGGTTTATGTATCAGTGAAGCAATTGCTAATACCACAGTGACCAAACCGTCTTGGTATCGTTATTATGATAAAAATGGCGTAGCTAATATTAGTAGTTCGGTAACACCAGAGCATATTCGTCACGGTTATGAAGCACTTGACCGTAATATGCAAGTGATTAAAAAAAATCGACCTTATGATGCCGATAAAGAACAGCAACAAAGTGCTGTACGTACGCAACAAGCCAAACAACATGAACAAGATCTACGCTTAAAACGCGCTTATGGTTCTAGTAAAGTGGCTGCGAACAAACGTGATGATATGTTGAAAAACATCAACAAACAAATCACCTTTCAAAAACAACAGTACCAACAACTGGAGCAAGATCGAATATTGTTTAAAAAGCAGGAACAGACCTATATCAAGAAAGGGAACCCTGTCCCTAAAAACTTACAAGATCGAATCACTTATAATGCACAGAATATGAGTAATATCCAAAAAAATATTGAATCTTTACAAACAAACTATCGAAATACTCAGTCACAATACGACAATATTATCAAGCGCTTAAAAACTCTTGAATAAAGAAGAGTTTGTCTGAATGGAAAGGAATTATCACATGCCGAATGCGACTCGACACAGCAGTCAGTTTAAGAAATATCTCGTATTAGGAACGCTGTGTACGAGTTGTCTTTTAGCCGCTTGTCAAAAAAATGACGAAAGTGTACAGCCAACCTCATCTACCCCTCAAAAAATTGAATTAATACAACAGGACTTAGTCAAAGTTGAAAATGGGGTCTCAAATCTGAGATTTGCTTTCACAGGCACCATACGCGCTGTGAATCAAAGTACAATTCAAGCGCAAGTGACTGCCACTGCTAGTCAAGTCTCTGTACAAGTCGGTGAAAGGGTGAGTAAAGGACAAGTCTTGGTACGTTTAAATAATCAAGATAATGCAGCCCGACTCGCACAAGCTCGCGCTAATCTTGCTTCTGCACAAGCGCAGGCACAACAAGCTGCAAATATGGTCACTCGAAAAAAACGACTTTATGATCAAGGATTTATTTCTAAGGTTGAATATGAACAAAGTCAAGTGGAGCATAAAGCTCAACTCGAAACTGTACGAGCTCAGCAAGCAAATGTGGATATCGCACTGAAAGCCGATGCTGATGGATTAATTCGTAGCCCCATTTCTGGCGTAATTACCAAACGTCAAGTCGAACCTGGTCAAACCGTTTCAATGGGTCAAACATTATTTGAAATCGTAGATCCACAAAAATTGGAGATTCAAGCAAAACTCCCTGTCGAATCTCAACATGCGCTCAACATTGGAAACAACATTGAATATAAAATTCAAGGGGCTACCCAAAATTATACTGCCAAGTTAACACGCATTTCCCCAATGGCCGATCAAATCAGTCGTCAGGTTGAGTTTTTTGCTCAACCGAATGAATCAATCAATTCACTGAGTATTGGTGCTTTTGTCGAAGGTTTCATCTTAGATACAAAGCAGATTCAAGGACAAAAAGTTCCGCTTGATACTATTCAAGATGCAGATGGCAAACCTTATTTGTGGATCATCCGTGATCAGAAAATTCAGAAAGCCAATATTCAAATTTTGGATCGACAACCCAACGAGAATATTGCAATGATCAGTGGTCTTCAGCCAACGGATTACATCAGTAGAATTAAGTTTATCAATGATGACTTAAATAAAACAGTCTCAATTGCTTCAAAGTAAGACAGGATCTGAACTATGTGGTTAACTCGAATCAGTGTGAAATATCCTGTCTTTACGATCATGATGATGCTATGCCTGATGGTATTGGGCTTATCATCATGGCAACGAATGGGAGTTGAAGAATTCCCTGATGTCGATTTCCCATTTGTGGTCGTGTATACCACTTATCCAGGTGCTTCTCCTGAAACTGTTGAATCTGAAATTACCAAAAAGATGGAAGATCAGATCAATACGATCTCAGGTGTTAAACAAGTGATATCGCAGTCAAGTGAAGGACTCTCTACAATTATCACTGAGTTTAATTTGGATGTTCCTTCAACCGTTGCAGCTCAAGATATTCGAGACAAAATTGCGCCAGTGACAGCTGAATTTCGTGATGAAATTACTGATCCTATTGTTGAGCGCTATGATCCTTCCGCAGGTGCCATCATGTCGGTGGTATTTGAGTCTGAGAATATGTCACTCCGAGAGCTCAGCTCTTATTTAGATCAAAAAATTGTTCCTCAATTGAGAACTGTTCGTGGGGTAGGTACAGTTAACCTGCTAGGTGACTCGCAGCGTCAAATTCGTATTGAAGTTAATCCACAAAAATTACAAAGTCTTGGTGTTGGCGTTGATCAAGTCATTAACACACTAAAAGGCGAAAACATTGAAGTCCCTGGGGGCACACTCAAACAGTCAAATTCAGAGCTGGTTGTTGAAATTAAATCAAGAGTAATTCATCCCCAATCCTTTGGGGATCTCATCGTCGCGAGTAAAAATGGCACGCCAATCTACTTAAAACAAGTAGCTGAAATTTACGACAGCCAAGCTGAACTCGAGTCGAGTGCATTCATTAACGGTCAAAATGCTGTCGCGTTGGATATTCTCAGAAGCTCTGATTCAAATGTAATTGATGTTGTAGATGCGGCTTATAAAACACTAAACCGTATAGAACAACAACTCCCGCAAGGGACAACATTGAAAGTAGTTGTCGATACATCTCGAGGCATACGAGCAAGTATTGGTGATGTTGCCCGTACAATTATTGAAGGTGGTGTACTTGCGGTTGTCATCGTTCTACTGTTTTTAGGTTCATTTAGATCGACGATTATTACAGGCCTTACCCTGCCAATCGCCCTACTCGGCACATTAACGTTCATTTGGGCTTTTGGTTTTACCATCAATATGATGACTCTTCTTGCCCTGTCTTTAAGTATTGGTCTTCTTATTGATGATGCAATTGTGGTACGTGAAAATATTGTCCGCCATGCTGATATGGGGAAAGATCATGTGACTGCTGCTTTAGATGGAACCAAAGAAATTGGGCTGGCAGTTCTCGCAACCACTTTGACCATTGTTGCGGTGTTCTTACCAGTTGCATTCATGGGCGGTATTATCGGTCGTTTCTTCTACCAATTTGGCGTGACAGTAAGTACCGCTGTACTGATCTCAATGTTTGTCAGTTTTACGCTCGATCCAATGCTCTCAGCTCACTGGGCTGAACGTCATCATCCAAATAAAAAACCGAGCGCATTGAAACGCTTCTTCAATGGGATCTCAAATAAACTTGATTCATTAAATGAAGTGTACGAGAAGCTGCTAAAACTGGCACTAAGATTCCGCTTTCTAACAATTGTCGTTGCTGTTGCTTCACTGTTTGGCGCGCTCGCGCTATCGAAAATGGTGGGAACAGAGTTTGTACCTGTTCCAGATAAAGGTGAAATTCGGATCAAATTTGAAACGCCCGTAGATGCTTCACTCGAATACTCTCAGGCAAAGTTAAAACAAGTTGAATCTATTATTCGACAGCATCCAGAAGTTAAAGGAACGTACGGCGTTATTAATGGGGTGACTGATCGCGGGAAAAACCATGTAAGCATCCGAGTCAGTTTAAGTCCTCGTCAAGAGCGCTCTCAGACACTGACTGATTTAACCAATGAGTTTCGTGATCGACTACAAACAGTGGCGGGTATTACCCTCACCTCTATTGCTTCAGCAGATGAAACTGTGTCTGGTGGTCAAAAGCCTGTCATGATTTCCATCAAAGGACCTGAGCTAGATGAATTACAAAAAATTTCTGATCGTTTCATGGTGGAAATGGCAAAAATTGATGGTGTCGTCGATTTAGAAAGCTCGCTCAAAGAGCCTAAACCTACCCTTGAAGTGCATGTAAATCGTGTACTTGCAAACGATTTAGGATTATCAGTCAGCCAAATTGCCAATGTGATCCGCCCTCTCCTTGCTGGTGATGATGTAACGACGTGGAAAGACGAAAAAGGTGAAACCTATGATGTCAATTTGCGCCTCTCTGAAGATCAACGTACGCTTCCAAGTGACATCAATAATTTATATTTAAAATCGCAAAAAGTGGATGCGAATAATCAACCTATCTTGGTTCCGCTCTCAAGCGTAACAAGCACACAAGAAAGTTATGGTGCATCTCAAATCAACCGTCGTGATTTAGCACGTGAAGTCATGGTTGAAGCCAATACTTCAGGTCGACCTGCAGGTGATATTGGTCGAGATATTAAAGCATTGCAAGATAACTTCGAGATGCCTGCTGGCTATGGTTTTGAAACACAAGGTGCAAACGCAGATATGGAAGAATCGATTGGGTACGCTGTTACAGCCGTTACACTTTCTATTGTATTTATCTATATTGTTTTAGGCTCTCAATTCAATAGTTTTATTCATCCTGCGGCGATCATGGCCTCATTACCATTGTCATTGGTCGGAGTATTCCTTGCATTATTCTTATTTAACTCAACAATGAATTTATTCTCCATTATTGGCATCATCATGTTAATGGGATTAGTAACCAAGAATGCGATTCTCCTCATTGACTTTATTAAGAAAGCTATTGATCGCGGTGAGACACGTTTTGATGCCATTATTGCTGCAGGTAAAACACGACTTAGACCCATTCTGATGACCACGAGTGCGATGGTCATGGGTATGGTGCCATTGGCATTAGGCTTGGGTGAAGGAGGTGAACAAAGTGCTCCGATGGCGCATGCTGTCATTGGGGGCGTCATTACATCCACCCTGCTGACCTTAGTTGTGGTTCCCGTTATCTTTACTTACTTAGATGACTTTAAGAATTTTATGGTGCGTCAAACACGAAAATTCATGTCATAATGTAGAGAATTGTCATGAGGTGTCATTCAAAATGCTCACCTCATTTTTTATCGTATAATCTTATGCTTTAACGCTCATTATTAGGACAAATTCCATGCGCGCGAGTCGCTTTTTATTTGCAACGTTAAGAGAAACCCCAAGTGATGCTGAAGTAATCTCTCATCAGCTGATGCTTCGTGCGGGTATGATTCGTAAATTGGCTTCAGGATTATATTCTTGGTTGCCAATGGGCGTACGTGTGTTAAATAAAGTCGAAGCGATTGTTCGCGAAGAAATGGACCGTGCTGGTTCACTACAAGTATTGATGCCTGTGACCCAACCAGCAAGTTTATGGGAAGAATCTGGTCGCTATGTGCAATATGGTCCAGAACTTTTACGCTTTAATGACCGTCACAACAACCCTTTTGTTCTCGGTCCTACACATGAAGAAGTCATTACTGATTTAGCACGTAACGAACTCAAAAGTTATAAACAATTACCCGCTAATTTTTACCAAGTTCAAACTAAATTCCGTGATGAAGTGCGTCCTCGTTTTGGCGTTATGCGCTCTCGTGAATTCGTGATGAAAGATGCTTACTCATTCCATGCAGATCAAGCTTCATTACAAGAAACTTACGACACGATGTACGATGCCTATTGCCGTATTTTTACTCGTTTAGGTTTAGACTTCCGTCCAGTACAGGCGGATACAGGTTCAATTGGCGGTTCAGGTTCGCATGAATTCCATGTATTGGCATCAAGCGGTGAAGACGATATTGCATTCTCAACTGAATCAGATTATGCAGCCAATATTGAAATGGCTGAAGCGATTCTTGTAGGTGAACGTGCTACACCAACTCAAGAATTAAAAATTATTGAAACACCAAATCAAAAGACTATAGCTGATGTATCTGCTTTCTTAGGTACCGATGCAAAACAGTCTGTCAAAGCTTTGTTGGTACAAGGAGTCGCTGATGAAGGTAAAACTGCGCCTGTCGTGGCACTGTTCCTTCGTGGTGACCATGAGCTAAACGAAATCAAAGCTGAGAAACATCCGCTGATTGCATCACCACTTGCATTTGCAACTGAAGAACAACTGAGTGCTTTAGGCTTAACCGCTGGTTTTGTTGGTCCTCAAGGTTTAGTCGAAAAAGGGATTAATGTCATCGTTGACCGAGCAGCATCAGTTTTGTCTGATTTCGTTGCAGGTGCAAACGAAGCAGGCAAACATGCGACGGGTGTGAACTGGGAGCGTGATGCTCAATTCACTGAAGTTTATGATCTTCGCAATGTTGTTGAGGGAGATCCATCTCCAGATGGTAAAGGTGTACTTCAAATTAAACGTGGTATTGAAGTTGGTCATATTTTCCAATTAGGTCAAAAATACTCTGAAGCTTTGGGCTGCAAAGTATTAGGTAAGGATGGTAAACCATTCACTGTAACAATGGGTTGTTATGGTATTGGGGTGACTCGCGTAGTCGCGGCTGCCATTGAACAAAATTACGATGAAAAAGGAATTATTTGGCCTGCTGCTATCGCACCCTTCCATGTCGCAATCGTTCCGATGAATGCTCATAAATCTCCTCGTACTGTAGAGGCTGCTGAAGCACTTTATGCAGAACTTCAAGCTGCTGGTTATGACGTGCTTTTAGATGACCGTGATGAACGACCAGGCGTTAAATTCTCTGATATCGAAATTACAGGTATTCCGCACCGTATTGTTATCGGTGAAAAAGGTTTAGATGCTGGTACTTTTGAGTACAAAGGTCGTTCTGATACTGAATCAAGCAACCTGAGTAAAGAAGAAATACTCGCTAAAATCGCCCAATAATTTGAGCATAAAAAATCCCGCTATTCGCGGGATTTTTTATAGACCGTTGATATTCACTTTCAAATCTTTCACAGATGTACCAATAGCCCCAAAGCTCCCCATTGAGCCATTCGCTAAACCATTAAAGACCGTCGGACTACTCGCCCCCTCACGTCCCAACATCACCTTGTTGAGACCAACATTCATTTTACTAGATTGTCCTGTATTTCCGATGTAAATACCTGAAGGTGCAACACCTGCATGGAAACCAGATAATGAAAAACCATTGTTTTGATCAGTAGCTTTAGCCTGAAAATCGAATTTTGCAGAAGAATTACCAGATACGAATGCAATAGGACAGCCTGAGCCTGTGCCACAGATTGATTGAATTGCGCCTCCAAACTGGACCATGTAGCCTTGAGGCACATTTCCTAATTGAACATTGATCTGAGGACGTTGGGATTGATTTAATGTAATTTCAAAGTTTCTATCAGCACTGCCTATTTCTAAAATTTTAGCGACACCGGGCACCAATTGCTTTAGATCATTATAAATCGATTTAGTTTGTGTAGCACTAGACACCTGATTACTGCTGGCGATATAGAGTGCGAATGGACTCAATTTAAACCCCGTAATTTGCTCCGCAAAAGTGATACCTATATTGGCAAATGGCGTGCCATTGCCTCCGTCTGTATCAATTTTTGCATTGATAGTAGACGAACCAAGCGTATGACCTAAAAATTGAACCTGAATTGGATTACCAGTTGGACCTGCGACCACTAAGCCAGCAGCTTGTGAATAATTTTTTCCTAATATTGGATCTTTAATTCCGTCTTGATCAATGATCGCAGCCTGTGTGAACTCGATCTTATCCATTCCAATACCAATGCTGATCCCATCTTGACCAGTAGTAGATGAAAGAGACTGATCATCTAATGGTTGCATAGCAAAACACGGGAATCCCACCGCAGTGGTCAAAATAAGTAAACTGAATCGTTTTGTTTTTATCATATTCATGAGTCTATCCCTCAACTTTTCATATTTACTTATTAATTTCGAGGTGTAATGCGCAATTCACTATTCAAGCGACCGCCAGTAATAGCCAATTCGCCTAAACGAGCGCCAGCACCTACAGTTGGAGGATAGAAGTTGATGTCTCTTGCTCTAAAAACACCCGAAGTTGTCTTTTGAGGATTGAACATCAAGGCAGCATTCACACCAAATTGTCCCGCACCATTTTGATCTTTACTAACAACCAATGCATTATTAAATGCAATTTTACCTGTCAAACGGTCTAAACCAAGTGTTGAACCATTATGAGGATCGGTAATTTGGAAGGTGTTATTGTCACCTTTCAATTCTAATTCACCTACAAAAGTTAAGTTCTGACCATCTTCAGCAGCATTATTCGGAATTAAAGAAAAATCAACATCACCACCAAGACGTGATTTAACGACAAACATCACATCATCAGCTAAAGCAAAATTGTTGTCTGGAGATGAACTTCGCGTAGCACATCCTGCTGCTCCACTATTTAATTTACAGGTTTTATAAATGGTACCTGGCAGATAACCCGCAGCAACTTCTGTTGATAAAACAATCAACATATCGCGCAAGCTGACATTTACACTACCATTTTCTACGCCCATATTTCCTGTACCCTTCGCGTACAGATCAATATTACGTAAACCCATATAGTAATCTGTTGATGTTGCCGTATCTCCACTGCCTACCTTACCTCCATCAACCACTAAAATTGACGTGGTTTTATTACCTAGCGCTTGACCATTAGCTCGGTCTACCCCAGAGGTACTCATTGCAAAAGACAAACCAATTCTTGAGGTATTACCCGTTGTAGCAATCATGTTTTTAACAACATCGGAGCCTGCTAAAGTGTAATAAAAAGCTTGATCTGCACGAACTGATGTTCCATATAGAGCAAGATTGGCATTCAGATTATAAAAAGGCAGTGCCAAACCCCACTCATTTTTAACATTTGTATTCGCAAACAAGTTAGCTGCTGGTGTTCCTGCACTATTGGTAAAACGTCCACGGCGGGAAATAGACTGAAATTCAGCACCACGAATCGCAGCAATCAAGCTGTATGGATTATCACCTGTTACTGCATTATGAATTTGGTGCTGATAATCAGTTGCTAAGGTTAAATAACTTCCATTACCAAAACGACTTTTTTGGAACACTTCGTTTTCAGGTAAGCGCAGTGTTTTTGTATCGGCTAAATTGAGATACACATTACCACTGTCAAAAGATGCTCGAGTATTTGGTCTTAACCCTGTTAAGTTACTAAACTCAAAACCGTATGCATTTAGACCTGCCCCACCAATTTCTAAAGTCGTTGCTTGTCCATCACTTCCGAGCATTGAATCATTGTCTTTGGTAAAGTCAGCTTTCATACGGAATCCGATTCCAGAATCACCAATTACACTATTACTAGATGAAACCGTTGGACTATTGGCATTTCCTAGAACACTTTCATTGCCTTTTGTACCACGAAATTGCAACGATGAATTGACCATTCGCCCGCTGGCACCTACACGTATGAGACCTTTAGCTCCTTGAGGATTATTCGTATTGCTATTTAAAGCATATGGGTCATTTGAACTCACGTTCTTATTCAACATTACTTCAATATTTAGACCTGAGTTTGTTGTTTCACCCTCAGCACCTGACTTACCATTGCCATAGGTTCCTGTGTTAATAAATCCTGCTTTTTTTGAAGCCGAATTTGCAACACGGTTTAAATCCACATAACCCAAATTATCATTAGGCGTACTACTCATACCGGCAACATTATCTGTCGACCCTGTACGTGTATTCGACTGCATTCTCAATCCCTCAACTTCATCCACAAACATGGCACCACGTGCTTTGAAGTTGAAATTGAAGTTGTTTAAAACAAGTTGGTTGAGTTGGTTTCGTGCGTCAGTCTGCCCTAAATAGATATTGGCATTTTTAATCCCTAGTGCGATTTCGCTAAGATTCTCTTTGCTGAATAATCCGTGAATCGTTCTAAGCGATAAATCAGTATTCGAAGTAGTTTGTAAAGCCAATTGACCCATTGAAAAACTACAACGGCTTGAACTCTCGTTATCACAAATTCTGAGATTATTCATGGTCACTAAAGCAGGTGTCACACTGGCATTGAAGTCTAAACCTGCTTGGTTCGCATTGCTTCCAGCATTAATTTTAATATCTGCGCCTAAGGTTTGATTAGAGACATTACTTTTTCGAATAGAGACATTATCTGCTGTTGCCTGCAATGTATTATTGGTTGCTCCACTACTGCCACGACCAGCTTGATCTTGCCAATAGACCTGATCCATGTTGGCTTCAGTCAATGTTGTCGAGATATGCACACCATCTTGACCATTTACGCTTCGCAAAGCTTCGTCATGCATCACTTCTAAAGCCATGGCATGACCACTTGCAAGCAAGATACTCAGGCTTAATGCATTCATAACCAGCAATGAGCTGTGATTATATTTTTTATTGTTCATCACATTTCCTTATGCATGTTTAATTTCAACAACGCTGGTGACTGCCGTCACAACCAAACATCATGACTTTACCCTGAACAGCTAAATTACCATTCATTTTTAAACCCATAAAACCAGTTTCTCGCCCATGGTCATATGCAGAACGAGGAGCATTAGATGAATCATAACGTGTCACTTGCAGGTAACCATAGTCAGCAGGACTTGTTCCTACACCCTCAGTGGTGGCATTACTGGTAAATTTATCCTGACCAAAAGCCAAAGCATCAAAACCAAAATTACGAATTTGAATTGGTTTAGATGCATCAAAGCTCAGTTGCATCGCTGCTTTAAGCTGATCAGTACCAGAATCATTTTTATAGCTGAGATCCACACCATCCAAGCCAATCTTTTGAATATTTAGAGTGCCCTGAATCCCTTTAAAAACAAGCCATAATTTAAAACCATCTGTACTACTTGCTTGACCATCTTTGATATAGCGATTATTGACAGCAAGCGCGAGACGACAATATTCCACATCCTTACACAGTGCATCATCAAACACATAACGTTGAACATTATTCTCAGTCACTAACTTTTGGTTTAAAGAAAGTTTTAAAGAGAGATCAGCTCCAGCTTGTCCTTCAACATTTTTTAAAGCTTCATCTGACATGGGCTCAAGTGCATAAGTCATTGATGCTATAACACTGAATAGGACAGCGACTAATGAATTTTTCATGAATGCTCTCCTATAATCCTTTTGTGGTGATTTTCATATGCTGAATAAGAACACCATCAATGACCACAGAACCCATATTTTTAAAATTTGACGGTGGCAATGCGGCATTAGGCGTTTGGGGAATTGGATTGACTGCACCAAAACTTATACCTACTGCATCTGATCCTTTATAAGCACTTAAAGTATTATTCGCAGCGTTATAAGAAGTACTTCCAATAGTGATACTGCTATGTGTTGCATTCGTCCCTTGATAGCCATTCAAACCATTGTTACCACATTTATAAAAATTACAGGTTGAGCCCGCATATTCTGTCGAGTTTGGATTGCTATAATCTGTGTATATTTTTTTATAAATTTCAGGTTTATTTGGAATACGCGTGAGTTCCAAACTAAAGTTTTTACCATCAGATCCTAGAATCAAAGGCTGATAGAGTGAACCCAATACGATATTGGCATTCAAATTATGAATAAAGATACCCTCATTGGCATCAAATACTGGTGCCAGAGTATTGTTGATGGCAGGGGTTTGTAAATTAGGAGTGTCTGATGTTTCACGCGTACTCAATCTGAGAATATTGGCTGTTTTATTCCCCGTCGTCAGATTTTGACCATCCCCTGAGTTCAAACGCACAAGTCCAGCAACACCCAAGGTGTTGTTATAAAATGCACTCATGCCTGCTTGGTTACTTGCACCATTTAAAGTTTGAAAGATTTTTATATTACTTCCATTAATGGAAAAATTATTCCAAATGGCCTGTAAACGTAGTCGATTAGCACGATCCGCATTACTTGTTCCTGCTTTTTCACCCAATTGGTAAAGTAGTGGATCCCCTTCTTTACGAGATGGATCAAGAACAAAAGCATCCGCCCACATGGCCATCTTCAATTTGTAAGCATCAAGACCATTGGCTGCATCCGTAGGACGAACTGTGTCCATTAATGGGGCTTCAAGCGTCAAGAATGGAACCTAACAGCTAGGATCATTACTTATACATGTTTTATTTAAATCAAAATTTGGAACCTGAGTTTCAGTACCGACTCGAAGTAGCCATGGATTGGTTGCTGTTCCCCATGATCCTATACGTGCATCTTTATCTGTCGCAGCTAAGCGCGTATTGTGATTATTATCAGATTTAGATAATGCGAGACCATACACGAACAAATCAGCCTTACCCACGGAATGATCTTCTGACCCTACTGTTCCATTTTTATTGGTATCCAATGCCGCATCCGTTAAAGGACCCACTGGAATGAGATGAATATATCCGGTATCTTTTTGGCGATTCATTAAATCTGCCGCAGTTGAATTTTCCCCTTGAAAAACAAAATAAGCATCTTGAGGAATCATGGCGACACCCTCACCAGTCGTCGCACTTAAATTTTCATCCGAAAGAGGCTGCAATGCATAGACCGAAACCGTAGTAAGCGTCATTAAACTTGCAAGTAAAGTCTGATTAAATATGTTCGTATAATTAAGTGCCATCTCGACCTTCCCGTATACGATGCCTTGCACCATATTTATATTTTTAATTGTTCAGAGAAGAATTCCATGCTTCTCTTTTAATATTAAGATTACATCACAGTTTATAGTATATAAATGAAGTAGAATTTGCAAAAAATTGCGATTGGGTTGGCATTTTTTTCGATAAATGAATAAATTCAATTTTTCAAATACTTATAAAAAAAGCAAACTCATTGAGTTTGCTTTTTGCATGAAGTCTTACAATTCAATACTTAGGTTTTAGGTAAAGTTACACCTGTTTGACCTTGATATTTTCCACCACGATCTTTATAAGATGTTTCGCACACTTCATCAGACTCAAAGAACAACATTTGAGCAACACCTTCACCAGCATAAATACGTGCAGGTAAATTGGTTGTATTTGAAAATTCCAAGGTCACATGACCTTCCCACTCAGGCTCAAGTGGCGTCACGTTTACAATAATACCGCAACGCGCATAGGTTGATTTACCTAAACACACCGTCAAGACATTACGTGGGATACGGAAGTATTCTACTGTACGAGCAAGCGCAAATGAGTTAGGTGGAATAATACACACGTCAGCTTCGATATCGATAAAACTTTTATCATCGAAATTTTTTGGGTCAACAATAGCAGAGTGAACGTTTGTGAACACTTTGAACTCACGCGCACAACGAACATCATAACCATAGCTTGAAACGCCATATGAAATGAGTTTTTGACCATTTTCATCTAAACGAACTTGGTTTTCTGCATACGGTTCAATCATGCCGTGTTTTTCGCTCATTTCGCGAATCCAACGATCAGACTTAATAGCCATTTATTTATTCCCAGAATACATATTCAATTACTGCGCTGTACTTTAACTGAAAACCCCGTCAATGGAAATAACCCACGATTTGTATTCCTGTTCAGTCTGCTGCGGTGAATCATCTTAAAGACTTAACAATGCAGAATAACTCATTGGAATTGAGAAACTCATCAGGACTAAGGATGCTGTTTTTTGCATATTGGACTGGTTTACCCACTTAATTTTATTATTGGCTAACAGCGACCCAATGAGTGTCCAAATAAAAGCGATGGGTAGGATCAATAAAATAAACATCAACATGTGCGCAATATAATAATCTACACTCACCCAAACAATTGCAGGGAAAATAGCCGAGGCAAAAAGCAAAGCTTTAGGATTGAGTAAAGTTGCACAGAATAATTCAGAAGCTTTGATGGTGGGCTGATTCAACTGATGTTCTACGTTGGCAGTGCGCCATAATTTGATGGCCAGATAGATAATATAGAATGAACTAAATAATTTTAATATCACTGGCAAAATTGGCAAATGAGTGGTGACACGACCAATTAAAAATCCCCATGCAGTGATGGCAATAAGATAGCCTAATGCTTCCGCGGGTATTAAGCGAGATGACTTTTTAATACCTACCTGTATGCCTGAAGATGCAAGTAAAGTATTGGTTGGTCCGGGTGTGAATAAAATCGTGGTAACCAACGCAATAAAGAGCCATGAAATCATAGGATGACCTCGCTGATAATGCGCTCAGATTAATCAGGATTATTTCAATTGGCAAAATATTATTTGTGTGAAAATTTCTCAAGAATGAAACACAATTTTTTTTGTAATATTTTTCATCAGGTTAGTTTGTCATTTAAATTATAACTCTGAAGTCACACAATGTAATCGAAACGAAAAACATGATGCACTCTTGCAAAAATGCTTATAGCACGTTCTTCATCGATGAAATTCAGCATCACAGTCCATTCACGCTGTGATGCTAAGTTCAAGTATTAATTTGACTGTTGTTCAGCTTCTTGAACCTGAATATTTAAAGATTTCTTTTGGAATTCTTCAGGATAATCAACATAAGGAATAATAGCAGCAGAAGCTGTCGTTGACAGAATGAGAGAAATCATAACCATCTTCATTGCAGTGATTGAACGCATTTCTATACCCATATAACGTGAAATTTCACAAAATATTTTAGGTAGAAAAATTAGAGTAAATAATCCTAAAACGACGAACGGTCAACAAAAAAACCTGCCTAAGTAAGACTTAGACAGGTTTAACATTGAGTCTTTTCAAATACTTAGAAAATCCGACTTTGATCTCTTTCAGCTTTAGGCAATGCAGCTGCAATCTTCTGTGCAATTTCAATATAACTATCTGCTGCATCATCACCAATCAATACAGATGGTTTACCTTCATCGGCATGCTCTCGGATTTTCGCATTCAATGGTAAACGTCCAAGTAATGGAATATCGTATTGTTCCGATAACTTATCGCCACCACCAGTACCAAAGATTTGCTCTTCATGGCCACAGTTTGAACAAATATGTGTCGACATATTTTCCACCACGCCCATCACAGGAATTTGAACACGGTTAAACAATTCAATACCTTTGGTCGCATCCATCAATGCGACATTTTGTGGTGTCGTCACGATCACTGCACCGGTCACTGGAATACGTTGTGCCAGAGTTAATTGAATATCCCCTGTTCCTGGTGGCATGTCGATCATTAATACATCAAGATCAGGCCAAAGGGTTTGGTTGAACAGTTGCATCAATGCGCCTGTTGCTTTTGGACCACGCCAAGCCACAGGAGTATTGTGATCTCCTGTCAGATGACCAATTGACAACACCGCCATACCAAAAGCATCCAACGGTACAAAATGTTCTGCCTCGATCATTGGGGTTTTACCGGCATTGCCAAGCATCGTTGGGATACTTGGACCATAGATATCTGCATCCAACACACCTACTTTCAGCCCGAGCTTTTGTAATGCCAGAGCTAAATTTACCGTAGTGGTTGATTTCCCTACACCACCCTTACCTGACGAAACTAAAATCACGTTCTGGATACGTGGATGCTTAGGTACATCACGTTGCTGTGGTGCAGCTTTTTGAATCGGGGCTTCTTCTTGTTGAGGTTGGTAATTCGCATTCGCTTGTTTTACCGCATCTTGGCTTGCAGATGCATCTACAACAGGAGGCAGATTGGATTTTGGGGCTTCGGCTTTTTTGCTTGAACAGCTTTCACCTGCTGCATGGTTGTGCCCACAACCACCTTGTTGTTGAGCATGACTTCCTGTTTTCTGCTGAATGACATGCATATTCAGCTCTTTAATCCCACACTTTTCCAAAGCATCAGCGAGTTCATCGTGAATTTGCTGTAACTGATCTTTTTCACTTGGCACGGTATTAATGGTAATTTGCAGTACATCACCTTCAACATTGACCTGTGTGATTCGATCTTTCAAAAAATTGTCAGAATTCGGCAAAACGTAGTGTTGTAATACGTGTTGTACAGCCTCTTCATTCACCTCCTTTGAGGGTGAAAAAACAGATTTGAGTGAAGAAAGCCACGACATACCGTACTCCAAGTCTGGACAGAAACTGATAAAGGAATAGTTTAACGAGAAATATCAACAAGGTTAAGCAACAATATATTGATCCCCGTTTGATTAGAAATATGTTAGTCGAATTCCAACTAAATTAGTCAGCTTTTTTATTATTTTTATTGGCGTATTGCGAATGCTGTCATTGATACACTCTATAAACTTGATTTCACTGTTAAACGCCTTGATTCATGTTGCAAGTGATTCATGCTTTCAACAAATACCAACACAATAGCGAATTTTTTAACATTAAAATTGAAAAGAATATAAAACCAAGATAACACTTCGATATGTCTTTAAAACAAAGAAATCTGAAACTTAAATTAAAAACATGCTCAATAACTGCCTTAATGAGCACAATGCTCCTTCTACCAATTTTAGGCTATGCCGCCAATGAATCCCGAAGTTTTCGTACTCCTTCAGGACAAATCATCAGCTTAGGTGACTCTTATGCAAAATTAAGCTCACACATGAAGCAGACGCCGACTTCAACACAACATTATGAATGGAAAGAAGGAAAAAATCGTTTTACGGCTTATAGCTATACCTACGAATTTCATGATCTGATTTACACGTTTACTGTGGTGAATAATGAAATTAGAAAAATCGAATGGATTAGAAAAAATTAAAAAAAAAGCTCATCTGATGATGAGCTTTTTTGTGATCAATTTACTTTTTCAGTTGATCAATTTTCTCTGATGCTTTTGCTTTAAGATCCGCAAATTTTTCACTCGCTTGATCTTTCAGTTCATGCAATTTATCTGCTGCTTGCTCTTTCAAATCTACCGCTTTATGTTTTAAATCATCTAAAGTTGAATGTGCTTCAGAAGAATTTTGCTGCGTATCATGTTTTAGATCATTCAGTTTTTTTTCACCTTCAAGCTTGGCTTCTGCTGCACCATGCTTCACTTGATCCAATGCTTTCTCACCTTTCAGCTCAGCTTCCTTCGCCTTCAATTTCAGATCATCGCCGAGTTCTGAAGCTTTGTTTTTTAAGTCATCAATTTTATTATTCGACATCTTCAATCCTCTTTATCGCTTTGATAGTGAATCTTAGTTATATCGAAGATTTGCAGTGCTCATCGTAAATGTTTCGAATCACTACAATTTCTCACATGATGATGTAGAACAACACTACGCTGTAACTTTTGAGTTTAAAATGATGAATTTAGGAGCGAATACTCGACATAAAGTTTAATGCAGAAAACAACCAAATAAATAAAATAAAGCTTCGTGCTTGTGTGAAATGCTCGACATCCGTGCCATGCAAAATATTATGACGTGTCGCGGTCACATTCGAGCTTGAATCCATTTTATAAGCCGCGAGTTCTGCAAAGTATGGATTAAGCTCAGTGGCTATCTTAGATTTATGCCAAAGGCTCTTAATTTCATTGCCTTTCAAACCCGGTACAATTTTATAAACATCGACAAACTTGGTGCCGTTTTGTTTTAAGAATGCTTGTTGAATCAGTACATCTGTCAACAGCCCTTCCAACTGTGCATAGAGTAAAGGCACACAACCTGCATAACAGCCGAGTTTATACATTTTAAAAGCTTCGATAATCACAGGACGACGCAAGGCTTTATTCTGCTCATCGATCTGCATAGCATCGAAAGCGGTCAACACATCTTTTTGAAAAGCTTCAGTGTTAATAACATCAAGTAAGTTAAAACTTTGCACATCTTCATAAGCATGAATTTGTTGCCAAAAGTGCATCAGGTTTAACGCATCATTGGCAACTTTCGAACCGACAGGTTGATCCAACTGATCGGCAAGCACATTAAAATATTCATCTTGCTGGGCAAGTTCACGTAAATGATTGACTAAAAGTGTATGTTCGCCTTGCGAGATTTGATCAAGATAATCCTGTGCCTGATTAAGAATTTGCTTACCCAGAGTTGGTAAGCCCTGCACATTCGATTTGATGCGTTTTACAGGTTGCTCATCTTCATAATCATCAAAATCGTCATACATGGTCAAACACTCAGGTGAATAGCAGGATATCTATTATCCCTGATAAGTCTGTAACAAAGTAGCCTTTCCACGTGCTCTAACTTTGTTAATAAATAAGAATTCATCAAAAGGCTCATGCAAGTCTCGCCTATCTCATGTAAAATTATCGCCCATTGCATAAAATACGAATGAGAGAGTCAGATCCGTGCGTAATATCTTAGTCACTAACGCCCTTCCATACGCCAATGGCCCGATCCATATGGGTCACTTACTCGGTTATATCCAAGCAGATATTTGGGTACGTGCGATGCGTGCAATGGGTCATAACGTGACTTATGTCTGCGCGGACGATGCTCACGGCACAGCAATTATGCTACGTGCTGAAGCCAACGGTATTACTCCAGAACAGCAAATTGCCAATGTACAAAAAGAACATGAGCGTGACTTTGCCGGCTTCAAGGTTGATTTCGATCATTACGATTCAACCAACAGCGCTGAAAACCAAGCACGTGCTTCTGAGATTTATATTAAGAACCGTGAAGCAGGAAATATTGCAGTTCGTCCTGTAACCCAGTTATTCGACCCTGAAAAAGGCATGTTCTTGTCTGACCGTTTTATTAAAGGCACATGCCCGAAATGTAAAGCGGAAGATCAATACGGCGATTCATGTGAAGTATGTGGTACAACGTATAATGCAACTGAATTGTTAAATCCTAAATCAACTTTGAGCGGTGCGACTCCTGTTGAGAAATCTTCAGATCACTACTTCTTTAAACTACCGAACTTTGGTGAATACCTACAAAAATGGACACGTGACGAAGGTCGTTTACCTGTGTCGATTGCCAACAAGCTCGATGAATGGTTTGAAGCAGGTTTATCGGATTGGGATATTTCTCGTGATGCGCCTTACTTCGGTTTTGAAATCCCTGATGCTCCAAACAAATACTTCTATGTTTGGGTGGATGCGCCAATCGGCTATATGTCGAGCTTTGAAAATTACATCAAAACTAAACGTCCTGACTTAAGCTTTGATGACTATTGGAAAAAAGATTCTAAAAATGAGGTGTATCACTTCATTGGTAAAGACATCGTGTATTTCCACGCATTGTTCTGGCCTGCAATGCTTGAAGGTGCCAACTACCGTACACCGACAAGCCTATTCGTAAACGGTTTCTTGACTGTAAATGGTCAGAAGATGTCTAAATCTCGTGGTACGTTCATTAAAGCCGAAACCTATTTAGAGCATTTAAACCCTGAATATTTACGTTACTACTTCGCATCTAAACTTTCTGACAAAGTTGAAGATTCTGACTTGAACCTTGATGATTTCGTTCAAAAAGTGAATTCTGACTTGGTGGGTAAAGTCGTGAACATCGCAAGTCGTTGTGCGAAATTCATTAACACCAAGTTTGACAACAAACTTTCTGCGACTTGTGCAGAGCCTGAACTCGTTCAAAGCTTTATTGATGCGGGTGATTCAATTGCGCAAGCATATGAAGCACGTGAGTTCTCAACAGCGATTCGTGAAATCATGGCGCTTGCTGATAAAGCCAACCAATATATCGATGAGAAAAAGCCTTGGGCTTTAGCCAAAGTTGAAGGCGAAGAACAACAAGTTCATGACGTATGTTCTGTAGGTATTAACCTGTTCCGTCAATTGGCGGTGTACCTTGCGCCTGTATTGCCAACATTGGCAGAACAAGTTCAAGCGTTCTTACAGCTCGACAGCTTCAACTTTGAATCTCGTAAGCAAATCTTGGTTGCACATGAAATTGCATTGTTCCAACCATTGATGCAACGTGTAGACCCGAAAGCAGTTGCTGCAATGGTCGATGCATCTAAAGATTCTTTAGCTGCACCTGCGGAAGCACCAAAAGCTGAAAAGAAAAAAGAGAAGAAAGCTGCTGAGAAAAAGCCTGAGCCTAAAGTCGGTGAAGCTGAAATTATCGGCATCGAAGACTTTGTAAAAATTGACCTACGTGTAGCAGAAGTTTTAGAAGCAGCTCACGTTGACGGTTCGGACAAGCTTTTACAACTCACTTTAAATGTCGGTGAAGCTGAACCACGTAACGTGTTTAGCGGTATCCGTGAGTTTTATCAACCTGAAGATTTAAAAGGCAAATTGGTGGTGATGGTAGCTAACCTTGCACCACGTAAGATGCGTTTTGGTATTTCTAACGGTATGGTGTTAGCTGCGGGTAATGGCGAAGGTGTTTGGGTGATTTCACCTGAATCTGGTGCTAAACCGGGTGATAAAGTGTCTTAAGATTTAGGTCTTAAATAGAAAAAGCCTCTACGTTGTAGGGGCTTTTTTATGCCTTAAAGTTTACTCTCCTTTTAGAAGAGGATTACCAGAGGTTATATTGCATCGCTGACCAACTTTACAATTCAAATTCAATTTTCATTGCGTAGGCATTACCTTAATTTTGAAAGATCAAAAGTAACAAAAATCTTTTGTTCACTTGATGATACATCCCTGTACCACAAGTGAACGACGACATCCATGTCGCCAACCACTTATTAAATAACTTTAGGTATTCTGCTTTTTAATAACGTCTAACAGAGCTGAGGTCGATTTTAATACTTCAGCATTCGCCTTAGCTTGTTCCTGAATTGAAATCGAATCTTCTTTTATCGCATCAAATAAATTTTGACCAAAATAACGTTTTGCTAGATCGGCTCTGATTTCATTTTGTTTATCTTCAGGTAAATGAGTCAGAAACTCAGGTAATGCTTCTAGCTCCATATAAGTTTGATGTGCTTGCTCTGAAATTTTTCGATAAAAACTAATTTGCTTAAAGCAATAAGTAAATAAAGTTGCTATTAAAGCCAAAATAGTTAGCTTGATCATAAGTGCATTTGAAATATTTAAAGCATCAAAGAAATTATGAGCAAATAGTTGACCTAATACTAAAGTGATTGAAACGCATACAAGTAACATGACATATAATTCATACACTTCTACTGTTTTTTTATAGTCACGATATTTTTGTCTATAAATTTCTTTAGTCTTGCGCGCAGATGCTTCACCCTTATAAAGTTTCAAGTCACTTATTAGTTCATTGACCTGCTGTACTTTATTCTCGAAATGAGGATTTATTTCTTTAGTAATTTTTTCATCTAAACGATTAAAAATTGGTGTACAAGCATTAGCGAAACCATGAATAATTTTATAATTAGTAATTAAGACCTGAGAACCCTCAAGCAAAAAATACAATCCACCCTCACCAAAATCTGGTAGATTGGCTTCTGGGATTAAATGCGAAAATCCCCTAAATACAGTTATTAAACTATCCAATTCTGATTCAATTGAATTAGCAAAGAAAATCTGCTGTTCTTGTTGCCAACTCTCAATCAATCTCAAAACTGCGGTACTTATATTTTTACTTTGATAGATACTGCCACGCATTAATCTAATCGATTGAGACAAATCTGATACTTTATTTTTCTCTTGTTCTTGTGTAAACCTTTCAATTATGACTTCATCTGAATATTTCTCTAACTGTGAACTAACCTGTTCTAAATATTGATGATAGTTTTTTAATAGTCTAATTACATCTCGCATAATATTTTAATTGTCAATCATTTGATTAAATATAAGCGTTAATATATTTGTACAAAGGTGCTAAAACAATGTTTTACTTAAGAAATCATAAAAAACCTATGAAAACTTTAACCCCCCTACTCCTCACACTCGCACTAAGCACCATAGCCCTCACCACTTACGCTACTGAACCGACTATTGCCCAACAAAAACAAGTCGCGGGCTACTACCATCACCAAATTGGTAATACCCAAATCACCGCCCTACTCGATGGTACAAACTACTTAAACCCATCCATGTTTAAAGGCTTAAACGACTTTGATAAAACTGAAATCCTAAAGAAATACGCTGCGGTGAACGACAAAGGCATCCAAACCTCAGTCAACGCCTTTCTCATCAATACAGGTAATCAGCTTTTAATGGTCGACAGTGGTGCTGCAAGCTGCTTTGGCGCACACTTAGGTTCAATCTATAATAACCTCAAAGCATCGGGCTATCAGCCTACGCACGTGAATGGTATCTTCCTCACTCACTTACACCCTGACCATGTGTGTGGTATTTCAAACAACGGCGTAGCGAATTATCCAAATGCGACACTACATATTTCAAAAACCGAATATGACTATTGGCTGAGTCCAAACACCGTAAAAAAACTGCCAAAAGATAAGCAAGCAGGCTTTTTAGGAACAGTTGAAAAAATCAAAGCAGCACTTGCGCCATATGAAAAAGCCAAACAGATTAAAGTCTTTTCAGACAAATCTTTACGCTTCGGCGATGTCGAATTTAAACCATCCTTTGGTCATACACCAGGACATTACAGCTTTAAACTGAAAGCTGATGAACAAGAAGTGGTGTTTATTGGTGACATCGTACATTCACATACCTTGCAGTTCGACAAACCTGAAACCGCGATTGAGTTTGATCTAGACCCACAAACGGCAATACAAACTCGCTTAAAACATTTTGCTGAATATGCCAAAGATGGACAGTTGATTGCAGCACCGCATTTACCCTTCCCGGGGCTTGGGCACATTTATTCCAAAGATGGACAAAGCTACCAATGGATACCGGTTCACTTTAAAGATTAAACTAAAGTCATGCAATGGTTGAAATTTCAAGTATTTTTATTTAAAGTTCCCTCGCTTAAAAACGGGGGTAAACTAATGAAAAAATTATTAATTTCAATTATCGCAGCAACTTCAGTATTGGCGACAGGCTGTTCAGTTCGTATGGCTGATATGACAGTTGCTTCAACTAAAAACTACAATCTTAACTCAAATCAGTTCGTGAAAGGTGAACGTGTAACAGGTGAAGATAAGGTCCCAGTTGTCTTGTTCCCTTTAGGGGTTCCAAACTTTAAAACTGCTGTAGATCGTGCTATTGAAAAAAATCGTTGCGCTGTGGCTCTTTCTGATGTGGTGATCACTCAATTGAATCAAGCATTCATTGTTGGTCAAATTGGTTATCGTGTAGAAGGTACACAAGTAATTGACCGTTCACAGCCTGAATGTAAGAAATAAGATTTTAAAAAGCCTCTAATACGTTTAGAGGCTTTTTTTTAAGGGCGTATTTAATTCAAAAATTAGGTATCTAAATTTACGTTTTGTCTTCGGTCAATATATTCAACATAACCTCGCCCCTTACGTTCAGTTCCATTCAGCAAACCACTCCACTGATAAGAACTCACATAACCTGCGGCTAAACCATAACAATATTCCGTATCTGCCACCGCAAGAATATCTAACACTTTCTCACCTTGATGATGCGCAATCCATCTAAAAGACTGAGGCACCTCCATTTCAAAACCGTCAGGTGTTATTTTCGGATCAGGCTTTAATGCAATCACTTGAAAAGCAACCTCACCATCATATTGAATAGAAGTACCATCAATATGGCGATAAGACACGGCGGTATAAGTAGGTTCACCTGCAAAACCGATATACGCCAAGACCAATTGTGACTCATCATCTATGTTGATGACTTGATAACTAAAACTATCTAAAGGCACCAATCCTGTGGTCGGTTTAATGGGACTCGGCAACATTGAGCTTGAGACTGCTTTCCAATGTTCTAGTGTACATAGTCCTTTAACTTCAACACGTTTTCCATGTTGGGTGAAATGACCTTCATATTGCATCAATACACTAAAGTGCTGATATAACATGCTATGTGCAAACCACGTAATGGCATGCGTTGGGGTTAACCAAAGATCAACTTGCAGATCATCACGTTCAGATACTAGATGATAACTCCCTTCAATTTCAGCAAGGAAAGATTCTCGACCAAACTCAACCTTAAATGGCTTTTGATGAAATACAATTTCGTCTTGAATATTATAAATGCGGAAGGCTTCTTCATCTGTCGATAAGGCTGTTCCATGGACCAAAGTAGCGGTATTTTCAGGACTAAAACCAGAAATCGACTTGGGTAAATGCGTTATCTTCGCACCGACATCACCAATGACAGAAGCATAGGACAGATATCGAAAAGGCTCAGGCAAATCTGGAATCATAATTCCATAATGCGTACTCGCGAATTGACGATGAAAAACATGCGCGTCTAAATTATATTCGCGCGGTAAAAGTGCTTGTTCTTCTGGCTCTACTGCACCCAAAAGGTTTTTGGCCATTTGACCCAATTGATAGTAGAACTTTTGTTGTAGACTTTTATTTTTTGAATGGCTACTGAGGAGAGAATACATAACAAACTCACAAACAATGAGAGATGCTTACACCCTAAACAACCTCTCCTCAGTTCTTTATAGCTGATCAGGACTGGCAAATGTGAATTCAGGTCAGATCATAAAAATTGTTAGACAAGATTAAAAGTGTGATCTACTTCACACCAAAAATCAACTTCAATCCGAGCACAGACATCACAATGCCCGCACCACGATCAAATACTTTCTTAAATTTTAAATATACCGCACGCGGCTTTTCCGCTGATAATGCAACCGCCACCAACGAGCACCAACCAGCATCGATAAAAAAGCACAGCATTGGTAACACAAAGTAAAAATATAACGGAATCTCTTTGGGTAATAAAGCTGTGAAAATACTGGCAAGTACAATCGCAATTTTAGGATTCGACAATTGAGTAATTAAGCCTGTGGTAAATGCACGTCGTAAACTCATCGGATGAGATGCAGAATGATCAGCTTCGATTGGATCTTTGGCATGTTTAATAATTTTATAAGCCAAAAACAATAAATATAATCCACCGCAGATTTTCAAAGCCAAATATGCTGAAGGCACTGCAAGTAAGAATGCCTGTAAACCTAATACTGCCAATAAACCAAAAATTGCAGCACCGAGACCAGTTCCCAGTGCAGTAAATAAACCATGTTTACGCGAAATAGCGATTGAATTTTTAGCGACATAGATTGAAGTCGGCCCCGGACTCATTGCGCCCAGTAAAAGTGCTGCTGCAATCGAACCTAAAATCCAAATTGATTCCACATTAATTCCATAGTAGATGATTGATTTATAGCGTTATTCTACTTGGAAGCCTTATGAATATTTCCCTAATTATTTGAGTGATTTTTTTAAATATTAAAATTATTCACTATTTATTTCGTAATTTTTAGCGAATTAATTTACTGTATAAATTAAATACAATTGATTTTATAAAAAATATCCAAGTCATGCTAATCATCATCTGACAGTGCTTCATTATATGCAGTTTCATGTGGAGACAGACGATAGTCCCTTTCCTGTACAGGTACGCCAGCAATAACCATAATTCGAGCTTCTGTTTTGGGTTTGTTTAGAAAATCCTGCTCACAGCCTAAGGCCGTTAAAACGAACAAACCCAATAATAAAATGGATAGAGATTGCTTCATGCCACCCTCCCAAAATTCCGTTTTCTTTCAGATTAGCACTTCTGATTATTTTTTAAACATATTTTTTCACTGTTTTTCAATTTCTCCGAGTAAGAGCTAAGATTCGAAATCCGCTATACTCTTAAAAAACCAAATGCTCGCACTATGTTTGATACGATTGCCCAACAGGTTCAAGATCAGGAAATTTCTTTAAATGGTTTAAACATCACAGTTCGCCGTTTAGACCAAATTCATCCACATATCTCTGGAAATAAGTTTTATAAACTGAAATACAATTTTATTGAGGCAAAACGTCAAGGCTTTCAAAATGTAATGACCTTTGGTGGGGCTTATTCAAATCATATTGCCGCCACAGCGTTTGCTGCACATCAATTTGGCTTTCAGTCTATTGGGATCATTCGTGGTGAAGAACTCAAAAACTCAGCACGCAATCACACCCTCGCCACCGCAGAACGTTTTGGTATGGCGCTGCATTTTATCTCACGAGAAGCATATCGACACAAAAATGATCCTGAGTTTTTAGCTCACTTAGCGCAACGCTTTCCTGAAAGTTATTTAATTCCAGAAGGTGGCACCAACTCGCTTGCCATTCAGGGCACTCAAGAAATTTTAAAAGATGCTGATCAGACCTTTGACTTCATTTGTTGTGCTGTCGGAACAGGCGGTACGATTTCAGGATTGATTGAGCGCAGTTTAAACCGTCAAAGAATTATTGGATTTTCTGCATTAAAAGGCAATTTTCTGAATGATGAAGTAAAACTACTGACGGGTAAAAACAACTGGCATATCACTGATGATTATTGCTTCGGAGGCTATGCCAAAACCCGACCTGAACTGATTCAATTTATTAAAAAGTTTGAATATGAATACCGTATTCCACTTGAACAAGTCTATACCGGAAAAATGATGTTTGGTCTTCATGATCTTATAGGACAAAACTATTTCCCAAATGGCGCTAAAGTTTTAGTCATTCATTCGGGCGGGCTTCAAGGTCGAACGATTTAGTTGATCTTGCTTTTGCTTCTGTTCGCTTGAATTAATCCGATAATGCTCAGTTCATCGTAATTTACCGTTATAATTGCGCTGTTTCGTTTTTTGATTATTTTCATGTCTTCCAAGCAATACGATGTTTTAGTAATAGGTGCGGGTGCATCTGGTTTAATGACCGCATATATGGCTGCTCAACGTGGGCGTCGTGTCGTGGTGGTTGAAAAAGCCAATAAAGTGGGGAAAAAAATTCTCATGTCAGGTGGCGGTAAATGTAACTTTACCAATCTGTATGTTGAGCCTGACAACTATATTTCTCATAACCCGCATTTTGTTATCTCAGCACTCACCCGTTATACCAATTGGGATTTCATTGGCTTGGTCTGCGAATATGGCATTGAATACGAAGAACGTAAACACGGTCAGCTCTTTACCCTTAACGGCGCGAAAGAAATCTTGGCCATGTTACTTGCTGAGTGTGACAAAACTGGTCTAGTCGACATCAAAACCAGTTGCGAGGTGAAAGCCGTCAACGCCCTTGAGGAGCACGGTTTTCAGGTGGCAACCAATTTAGGTTTTTTTGAAGTTGAATCTGTCGTGGTCGCATCTGGTGGTCTCTCAATTCCGACGCTTGGTGGCTCAGGCATTGGCTATGAGATTGCTAAACAATTCGGACACTATGTTTATCCAACTCGCGCAGGTTTAGTACCTTTTACTTTTTCTGACGGCTTCAAAGAAGTGACGACACGACTCAGTGGAAATGCTGTTGAAGCGATATTAAGCAATCATCTCAATAGCTTTACTGAAGCACTCTTGTTTACGCACCGTGGTTTAAGTGGTCCAAGTTCTTTACAGCTCTCAAACTATTGGGATGTCGGTCAAAGTTTTAAAGTCGACTTTTTACCAAGTATCGATCTCTTGAATTTTTTTAAAACTAAAAAACAAAATCAACCTAAAGTGTTACTTCGCACCTTACTCGCTGAACACTTACCGAAGAGTGTCGTAGTTGAATTGCAACAGTTGATTTGGATGGATCAAGCTGAAATATCAATTGGGAATATCAGTGATGAGAAGCTAGAGGCGATTGCCCAGCGCCTTCATGCATTTGAAGTTAAACCTTCTGGGACTGAAGGTTACCGTACGGCTGAGGTGACTTTAGGTGGAGTTGATACCACTGAAGTTTCCTCAAAAACAATGGAAAGTAAAAAGCAAAAAGGACTTTTCTTCGTCGGTGAAATACTCGATGTAACTGGCCATTTAGGTGGATTTAACTTTCAATGGGCTTGGTCATCTGCACATGCCGCATCTGAGTATGTCTAATTAACAACGAGTATTGCTCATTTTACAATTAAAGGGGCATCCTTTGCCCTCTTTGAATATCGTCTCTATTGATCAATCGAATCCTACATTATTCATTTATCTTTTCTAAATGCAGCAATTTATGAGGGTCTTTGGGCGTTGGTATCAGTTGAATCAATCATTTGTGTGGTTGGATCTGTTACTGCATCATCAATAGATGGTGTATTGAGTTTGTTGTTTTCAGTAGCTTTTGAATTTGCAAAAACAAAGCGGTAAGCGCTTGCTAAAAAACCCACGGTGATACCCGCAATCACTATTGGGGCAAATAATTTATTAAATTTCTTACTCATAATTTTTACTCTTATTCATGAGGATCAGCCAAACCATGCTGACTGATCCCGACACAAATTTACATGTTATTTAGGGTCATTTTTTGGCGGTGTATTTTGAACTGACTCTCCTGTAGACCCATAAGGATTATTCAATGGTTGAGTTGGTGCCTCTATATCAATTTGCGTGGGTGGAATATCTTCATCTTGGTATTCTTCCGCGACAGTTGAAGCATCCATTTGCTCAGTAAGCGGTGGCGTGACTTCCTCAGGCTGATTTGGTCTTGGCTTATTCGCGTCAGATTTCGCTTTATCGATTAAGTCAGTCAACAATCGCTCTGCAGGTTGACGACCACCTAGACCAAATGCAAGCGCAAAAGCGACAGCAACCGCTCCCAGTGTTAATCCAAAGGCCAAGTTTACGATTGAGTCAGCGATTCCCATTGCACGCAAGCCCATTGCCACGACTAAACCAATGATCAGTACTCGGACAAGATTCGCTAACCAATGTGCGCTATTGGTCTCACCACGTTTCACCACATTGGCAACTAGATTTGCTAGCCAGAAACCAATGACGAGGATAACTGCACCTAAAAGTACATTCGCTCCGAAGTAAATGAACATCGCAATCAAATCACTAATTTGATCGAAGCCCAAACGATTTGCAGCTTCAGACACCGCAAAGAGCATGGTGAAGAATACAATCAAATGACCGACAACTTTTGATATTTTGGTTTGACCCAAAAAGCGTTGCATATCGAGCTTTTGAGGAATGTTATCAACACCTGTCCCAGCGATCACTTCAACCACAAGATTAGATACGAAACGTGAGACCACATAAGCAATGATCAGGATTAAACCTGCTGCAATGATATGCGGAATTGCATTCATGATTTCATACAACATTGCTGTTGCTGGTTGTGAAATCGCATCTACACCCAAAGCCTCAAACGCAATAATCAGTGAAGTAATGATTACTAAGGCGAATACAAATGATCCTAATAGCTTAGGCAGATTGGAATTTTTAAAAACTCCGATTTTTTCAGCTTGCTGTTGGACATTCAAACTTGAAAGTAGCCCTTCGACAATACCGCGTACAATTTTTGCCAAAATGTAACCAACAAATAAAATCACCCCTGCCATAAAGATATTCGGCAAGTATGCAACGGCTTCAGTCACCATATTCTGAACTGGATATAACAAACCATTTAAGCCCAGAATAGACAGCACGATCGGTAAGAACAGCAATAAAATGAGCCAGTAAACAATTTCACTGATATTTTGGCTAAATGAGCTCACACCGACATCTTGACTGAGTTTTTCATCCAGTTGCGTACGACTGAGTAGTCGAGTTAATCCAACTTTGACCAAATTGGCTACGATCCATCCAATAAAACCAACTGCTACAGCAGCCAATAATTGTGGGATAAATAGTAAGAATTGTTGAACCATATTACTAAACGGACCACTCACACTGGTCAGATTTAAAACGTTGAGTGAACCGATAACAGCAATAATGAGGATAAGCCAGAAAACGACTCTGGAGATGATATTTTCTATATTTGAGCGATGTCCTGTCGCGCTACTCAATTTTTGATTGGTATTTAATTTTGCAAGTACCTTCTTAACCCCTGCGGCAACGATTAAAGCGATGATCCATCCTATGAGTAAAATGGCCACTGCAGCAATAATTGGTTGGAATTGCTCCCAATAATACATTGCATCAAAGCCCCCAGTTCGAGTGAAGCCGTTATATTCATCATTCATTGGTACGCCTCTTCTTATGTTAAGTGTTCTGAATTACGATTGATTTAATTCTTTCCCTAGATCATTTTTCGATCGCGTCATCACACCATAAATTTCGAATATTTTTTAATCAACTCAAAGCATCATAAATACAACACATTGTTGCAAATCAAGAAAAAACCCAGCCGAAGCTGGGTTTAAACGTGAAAAGTGTAGTGGTTTATTGATCGTTTGCGACCGCAGTAACGGTATTATCCACTGCTGAATCCGTTGCCGTTGCTGTATCTGCATTATCTTGAGTTGCAGGAATAGTCGTATCAGCAGGAATTTGACCTGGTGTTGGTTCACGATCAGCGAGCATATAGAAAATGAAGGCTGCTAAAAAAATACCAACGATAATCAGAATATACACTGGGATCTTACTTTTCTTCTTTTGATCATTATGGGTCGGATGATTGGATTGATCTACCATGATGCCCCTCTTATGTATTTTGATGATTTTTTATACTAGCAATCTATCATGTTGTTTTGTGTGAAAAAACATTATCAATTCGTACCGATCAAAGCACATGAGCTGTGATGCAAAATAGAGTATAATATGCACCCTCCTCATTTTTATTGTCGATCTGTATGACCTATCGCCGACAAAGTGTCTCTTTAGATTTAGACACAGATGTCACTCATGCCTGTTCTTTGCATCATACCCGTGATGGGCATTTGATTGGAATTATTGAGTTTACGAAACCAAGCTATGTGCTGAAGTGGGGTGACTTAGAGTATTTCCGCCGTCGCACTGAAGAATTTTCGGTGATGCCCTTTCCTGAATGTGTCAACGGCATGATCATCGACATTCGTAACATCGCTTGCTTCTTAGATAATGAAGTGCCCATTATTCCTTGGCGTTTACTCGAGGAAGAATGCCCAATTCGTTTAGTGGTTCCACACGATCGTTTGGAACATTACGCAGGTTTATTTGAACCGACTTGGCTCACGAGTGATGTCGATACTGCGATTCAAGAGATTCGTCAATTTATGGATATGTTTGTCCATTAAGTATGTTGCATAGTATTCCTATGTAATTTAGAAAAAAACCTCCGAGATGGAGGTTTTTTGTGCCGTAATTCTCCTCGTAGGATAGGGTGATTAGGACTTACCAATAGTTCTCTACTGCAATATTTCCTTCACCACGGCGATTCATGGTCAGGCCACGGGCTTTCAGTGCCTCTTTTGTATCTTCAACCATTTGGGGATTCCCGCACAACATGATATGTGACGTTTGCGGATTAAAATCGAGACCAACGGTTTTCTCTAACGCTCTATTTTCGATTAATACTGGCAATCGATCATGCAATGGCGCATTTGGATCACGTGTAATAATTGGTACAAATTTAAATCCTGTATGACCTTCACCAAAGGTATCCGCGACTTCTTGAATTCGGTCTACGTAAGCCAATTCACTTGCTGTTCTCACACTGTAAACCAAATGAATATTTTTATATTTTTGCCATACTTCAAAGTCTTGCAACATAGAAATAAATGGTGCGAGCCCCGTGCCTGTCGCCAATAACCACAGGTCATTTGGCATAGGTAATTGGTAACGTGCTAAGGTCAAAAATCCATAAGGAATCTTTTCCAAATAAAGTTCATCGCCGACTTTGAGATGTTGTAAATTTGATGTAAAAGCACCATCTGGTACAACAATTGAAAAGAATTCTAAGGTTTCATCAAAAGGCGATGAAACGACAGAATACGCACGTACCACCAAATCATCGCCAACTTTCAAACCAATACGCGCGAACTGCCCTGCGGTAAATTTAAAATGTGCGGGACGCGTCATGGTAAAGCTAAATAAAGTGTTGGTCCAACGATGTACAGAAAGGACTTTTTCTACGCTAAATTTTTCAATTGACATAATTTCTACGTGGCATGACAGACTGCGCTCATGGTAGCATGACAATATAATTTATTAATATTTTTTCACATTAAGGCTTCATTCATGCGCATGACATTACGCCAACTGGCTGTTTTCGTAGCTGTCGCTCAAGAGGGTACGGTAACTAAAGCAAGTGATGCTGTACGACTCACACAAAGTGCTGCAAGTATGGCGTTAGCAGATCTTGAAGATGGTCTCGGTGCACCATTATTTGATCGCTTAGGAAAACGACTTCAACTGAATGACTTGGGTCGTTTTTTACTCCCACAGGCGCTTGAAATTTTAGGTCGATGTGAATCATTTGAACAAGCGGCAAAAGGCGAGCTTCAAAGTATTGATCTTCGTATTGGGGCGACTTTGACCATTAGTGATTATTTGATGCCTGATTTAATGGCTGATTTTCTTCAATTACAACCACAAGCACATTTGCAACTTCAAGTGGGCAATACGCGTCAAATGATTGAAGCTGTTAATCAGTTCCAACTTGATTTAGCCCTTATTGAAGGTTCATGTCACTTACCTCAATTACAATCGATCCACTGGCGTGATGATGAGCTTGCTGTGTGTTGCTCACCAGATCATCCCTTGGCGAAATTAGACCGCCCTCTGACCATTGAAGACTTTAAACAGGCTGAATGGATTTTACGTGAAGAAGGTTCAGGGACTCGTGAAGTCTTTGACAACGCGATCCTGCAAGACTTACCGAATGCCAATATTCGTTTAACTTTGGGTCATAATGAAGCTATTTTGAAAATTGTTGCTGGTGGTTTAGGCATGTCATGTATTTCAAAATTAGCTATTGAACCATTAAGAGAAAAACAGCAACTGGTGATTTTAGAAACGCCGTTCTGGCAACTCACACGTCCTTTATTTATGTTAGTACACCGTCAAAAATATCAAGGACCTGGTTTAAAAGCCTTTATGAAATTCTGTGATGCTTAATAAAAAAAGCTCCTCATAGGAGCTTTTTTTTATTTCTCAGCTTCTTTCTTTTGTTCTTTAATAATGTGTTCTTGTTCTACCGCATAAATTTTTGCTTTTGCATCTTGCTCTTCTCTGTATTGCTCATATTTTTGAAATCCCCAAACACCCAGATTAATGAACACTAAAATAGGGACAATACTTGCAAATATCCATGGATTAAATTGCTTGTTTGGATCTTTTATCTTCTTGGCTTTTTTCTTGGATTTTTTATCAGTTCCGAATTCATCAACACGCGAACTCGTAATGAATTTTTGCGCATTAAATTTTAATTGAAAATGCGTTTTAACATCAGGGACTTCCTTACGTACAACTTTTGGTGGACGCCCTTTTGCATGGGTTGGCTCGGGTAAATGATCATCTACGTTCTCTTCAGGCGCACTCTCATTCAAAGGTTGAACTTGCGTTAGTGGTACAACAGCTGACTCATATAAGACTGGCACACGGCGACTTGGCTTTGATTCGAGCATTTCTTTAATTTGCTCTTCCTCAAGAGGTTCACCTAAGGAAATTTTAGTTGCTGGATCTGAAACTTGATCTGCAAGATGTTCAGTGCTAGAACCATCTAGCACGATTGATTCTTTGCTCAGCGTATTGAAATTTAGTTCAAAATCTTGAATTTGTGTTGGTGAGTCTAGCGTACTTTCCTGATCTGCAAGACGCTTTTCGATCAGCTCATCTAGCTCTTGTTCAAACTTCTGAGACTCACCTTCTAAATCTTCGTGCGCACGATAAAAAAGTTGATTCAAGGGTTGTTCGACGCGTGCATGTTTATTGTCTAACCGCACGATAAATTTTGCATGACGTTGGTCGTCTTTATCGACCACGATACATTTCACACGCTCACCAATTTGAGGCGCGATACTGGAATTTGCCATGTCATTCAATACGAAATGTACATCAAAATCATGATCATTGATTTTGATAATTCCTGCTTTCAATGCAGGGTCGTACGAATGTAAAACACCCCTGTAAAACATGTTATTTCCCCAGCATAAAAAAGATTGATTCTTAGTAATTAGTTTTTTTAAATTTATCGATGAATCAAAATCTTAATAAAAAAGGAGGCCTTAGCCTCCTCTATAATTTAATCAAATTTTAATCTTTTTGTACAGAACCAAAAATTTTATCGCCAGCATCTCCAAGACCTGGAACGATATAACCATTCTCATTTAAACCGTTATCCACAGCTGCGGTAAAAATGACAACATCAGGGTGTGCTTCTTCCACACGTTTAATGCCTTCTGGTGCTGCAACCAAAACCATCACTCGGATATCCTTACAACCACTCGCTTTAAGCACATCAATAGCAGCAACCAATGATGAACCAGTCGCAAGCATTGGATCAATAATCATCGCTATACGGTTTTGTACGTCAGGTACCAATTTCTTATAGTAAGTACGTGCTTCTAATGTTTCCTCATCACGCTCTAGACCAAGAACAGAAACTTTTGCACTAGGAATAAGATTTAAGAAACCATCAAGCATACCAATGCCAGCACGTAAAATTGGTACAACAGTAATTTTTTTACCTGCAATACGCTGTGTTGTCACCGGGCCATTCCAGCCATTAATTTCGTGATCTACAACAGGTAAATCTTTGGTTGCTTCGTAAGTCAGTAACATTGTGACTTCTTGCGCTAACTCACGGAAGTTCTTCGTGCTGATATCTGCACGGCGTAATAAACCTAATTTATGACGAATGAGCGGATGACGAATTTCTTGGATTGGCACGGGAGAACACCTGAAGCATAAATGTAAATTCTGTCTATTATAAATGTTTTTAATATAAGAAATAAGAAAAGCCCTCAATGAATGAGGGCTTTTTTTGTTAACAACAATAGTTTTTTTAGATTAATCGATCAACTATTGAAGAACGATATGTAATGGCGCGATCAATTGTGCTTGATTTGCCATCGCAATGACTGGATCTGGATATACACCGATTACAAGCACTGCAAGCGCAGCAAGCAATACCATAATACCACCCACTTTTTGACCCCAATGTTTATCAGCATCAATACGTGGAGTGTCTGGTGGCGTCATATACATGACGATCATGACACGTAGGTAATAGTATAGACCAATACCAGAACCCACAATGATCATCGCAGCGAAGAACCAATGTGCTTCAGACACAACTGTCATGATCAGCATGAATTTACCGATGAAGCCTGCAGTTAACGGAATACCTGCAAGGGATAACATCATCACAGTCAGTGTTGCCGTCAATACTGGACGACGCCAGAATAGACCACGGTAGTCTGCAAGTGATTCTGCTTCGTCATTGTTGTTGTATGGGCTAGACATCAACGCTACAGCACCAAATGCACCAATCGTCGTTAATACATACGTTAATACATATAAACTTACTGACGTTAAGCTTAAGAAAGATGTCGTAACAACAGCAAGGAATAAGTAACCAAAATGCGCAATTGACGAGTATGCCAAAATACGTTTTAAGTTCACTTGTTTCACTGCAAGCATATTACCAATCAAGATTGATAACACTGCAATGACGATCAAAATCGTTTTGATCGATTCGATACCAATTACACCTGAAGACAGTAAGTAACGTACGAATAAACCAATCATTGCAACTTTAGCTACAGTAGCAAGGAATGTTGCAATTGGTGCTGGAGCACCTGCATACACATCTGGCGTCCATTTATGGAATGGCGCTAAAGACAATTTAAATGCAACAGCTGCGATGATTAAACCAAGACCTAAGATTCCAAATACAGTGGTAAGTTTCTCACCAAATTGAGGAATATAAGCTTGCAGCGCCATCATCAATTGAGGATCTTGAGACTTAGTTAACTCCCAGAACATATCATCCACTTGACCCGCAAATGATAATGAACCTAGAACTGAGTAAACATAAGCCATACCCATCAACAACATTGCAGAAGCAGTTGCTGAAAGTACAAGATATTTAATACCCGCTTCGAGTGACTTACCGCGTTGGTAGGTATAAGCAATCAGACCGTACACTGGAATCGACATTAACTCTAAGCTAATGAAGAATGATGCAAAGTGTGAACTTGTTACCATTAACATTGCCCCTGAAACAGAGATCAACATTAATAGATAAAGTTCTTCACGATTATCTTTATAGGTTTCGATATATGCATGTGACAGTGTGCAACAAGCCAATGCAGCAATCAAAATAATCACTTGATAGAACAGACCAAAAGCATCAACCATAAATAGGTTCATGACATTTGGTGAGATCTGAGAACCTGTAAACAACGTGAATAGAATATTCAACAATGCAAGGTTAAGACCGATAACAGATACTGTCGCAATCAAATTATGATTACGTTTGATTGCAGTCAAAATCATTACGATGATTGCTGTTAAAGCAACAATCATCACAGGAGCTAATGGCATTAGCTCAGAAAATGATAGTGTGAAGTTCATGACTTATTGCATCTCCACATTTTCGAGTTGAGTTGTGGCTTGTTCAACCACTTCAACTACTTCTTGTACTGGAATGTAGCTATTCGCAATCCAAGCCAAACTTGATTCTGAAATATCAAGGAAGCTTTGTGGATACAAACCAAGCCATAACAGACCGAACGCACAAATTAACAAAATACCAAGCTCACGCGCATTAAGATCTTTTAATGGGTTCGCATAGTGTTGTTTTTGCTCTTCGTTTGGCACACCAAATAACGCTTTATGAATCAGGATTAAACCATATAGACCCGCAAATACTAAGCTGATCGCAGCAATAATCGTGAATGTAGGGAATTGAGCAAATGCACCCATCAAGATGAGGAACTCACCAATGAAGTTACCTAAGCCAGGGATACCTACAAGCGCAGCAATAAAGAACATCAAGAAGAATGGTAAATACTGGAATTGACCACGAATACCACCCATCAAGCGTAAATCACGTGTGTGAAGACGCTCATACACTTGACCACACATAATGAATAATGCTGCTGACGATAAACCGTGAGCCAACATCATGACCATCAGACCTTGGAAGGTCAGGATGTTACCTGCGTAGATTGCAAGTAAAACAAAGCCCATGTGTGAAATCGACGTATACGCCAACAAACGTTTCATATCGGTTTGCTGGAAAGCACACCAAGCACCGTAGAAGATACCGATTAAACCGAAAATGATTGCTACATCAGCAAACTGCGCTGAAGCAACTGGGAAGAATGGAATGACGAAACGAAGTAAACCGTAAGCCGCTGTCTTAATTAAGATACCCGCAAGGTCTACAGAACCTGCTGTAGGTGCTTGTGCGTGCGCGTCTGGTAACCAACCATGCAATGGGAAAACAGGAAGTTTGACTGCAAAACCAATAAACAAACAAATCATAAATGCAAAGGCAATTGATGACGTTTGTGGGTTAGCATCCAATGTATTCGCAACAGCGAGTAAATGGTTATAACTGAAGCTGATTGTATCTGTCATCATGAAACCGTAGATCACAAGACCTAAGATACCAATCAACATGATCAGACCAGCCACCTGCGTGTAAATAAAGAATTTCGTCGCAGCGTAAACACGAGATTTACCAGAAGCACCTTTGTGGCCCCAGAGTGCAATCAAGAAGTAGATTGGAACGAGCATCATCTCCCAGAAGAAGAAGAACAAGAACAAATCAACAGCCAAGAATACACCGATCACGCCACCTAAAGACCATAAAAGGTTTAAGTGGAAGAAACCAACGTTCTTCTGAATTTCACCCCAAGAACAGCCAACCGCCAATACACCTAGTAAAGCAGTTAAACCGACCATGAGAAGTGAAAGACCATCCACCGCTAAGTGGATGTTAATGCCAAGGGTTTGAATCCAAGGTACATAGAACTCTGCAGACCAAGTCGGTACAGTTTCACCAATTTGGTAGCTGTAGGTACCTGATTGCCATAAAGCAACGGTCATGCCCAAAGTAATGAGCATACCCACAAGTGCGATATAACGTGGTAGGTGTTGATCTAATTTATCAACGACCCAACAAATAAAACCAGCAATGAACGGAATGAGGATCAGCGCGGGTAAATACCAGTTATTGATGTTTTCCATCTTATTTCCCCACGATCTGAGTCACGATCAGAATCATGATAATCACCACGATACCGAACGCCATGCTCGATGCGTACTCACGCAAAGAACCTGTTTGACGTGAACTAGTGAAGCTATGACCACCTTTAACAATCGCTGGCAATACAAGCCATACGCCATCAATCGGGTCACGACCAATCATTTTTGCAATAAATAAGTAAGGTTTTACAAACACGAGGTCATATAACGCATCGAAACCAAGCGCATTACGACAGATATTTGCAAGTCCAGCACCCAATGAAGTGCGAGCAAAACCTTGAACTGCTTTATAAGCAAAAGCAAATAAGACAACACCAACCGCTAAACCAGCAAGTGCGATTGCAATAGCGACATATTCTGCACCATGCGCACCAGCTTCTAGCGCTTCAGGAATAACAAATGCAGGGATTTGTGCTGCATCAAGAATACTCATGACTGGCGCTTTAAGTACGATTGCCAAACCTGTAGAAAGGACAGCGAGAATCGCTAAAGGAGCCCAGTAAGTTGCACCTTTGATTTCGTGATATGGCGTTTTCTCTTCGCCAAAGAACACAATCCAAATTAAACGGAAAGTATAAATTGATGTTAAGAATGCACCAGCAACACCTACCCAATACAATGTATTGAATACAGGTAAGCCTGCGATATGGCTTTGTGTCCACACAGCCGCCAAGATTGCATCTTTTGAGAAGAAACCAATCGTTAAGAATGGAATCGCTGCTAAGGCACCGCCACCGATCGCGAAACAAGCAAATAAGAATTTATTACGCTTGAATAAACCACCCATTTTGAAAATGTTTTGTTCGTGATGGTATGCAAGAATCACCGCACCTGATGACAAGAACAATAACGCTTTGAAGAATGCGTGAGTCAACATGTGGAATAGACCAGCTTGGTATGCTTCAGCACCTACAGCCATAAACATATAACCCAACTGACTCATGGTTGAGTAAGCAAGAATACGTTTGATGTCTGTTTGAACCAGTGCAGCAAAACCTGCAACTAATAATGTCACCGCTCCTGTGATTGAGATAAACACCATGACTTCTGGTGCCATTTCAAATACAGAGAACATACGGCAGCATAGGTAAACACCTGCTGTTACCATTGTTGCAGCATGGATTAATGCAGATACTGGTGTAGGACCCGCCATCGCGTCTGCTAACCATGTTTGTAATGGGATTTGCGCAGATTTACCTGCAGCACCCAAGAACAACATTAATGCAGTCCAAATGGTTAGCGATGAGCTTTGTGTCATTACCACAGGCGCAGCAGCAACGATTTCAGCAATATTCAATGTTCCAAATTGTTGGAAAATTAAGAACAATGCGATGAGTAAGAAAACGTCACCTATACGTGTCACGGTGAATGCTTTAATTGCAGCAGCACCATTTGCTGGATTTTGGTAGTAATAACCAATCAGCAAGTATGAGCACAAGCCAACACCTTCCCAACCTAAGAATAACAACGCAAGGTTGTCACCCAACACAAGCAATAACATGCTTGCAACGAATAGGTTGAAATAGGAGAAGAAACGTGCAAAGTCTTCTTCACCACGCATATACCATGATGCAAAGATATGAATTAAGAAACCCACACCCGTAATCATGCCAAGCATAAGTAAAGATAAACCATCTAAGTGCAAGCTAATGCCTGGGTCAAAACCACCCACACTGAACCAAGTCCAAAGGTGAGTCACTTGAGATGTTTCACCGCTGTTGATGAAATTCATACCAGCCAATAATGCACATAGTGCTGAAAGACCAACTGAACCCACACCAATAATGGCAGCTACAATTTCAGGAAGCTTATTACGCCCTGCCGCTAAAAGGATAAAACCAATGAGCGGAAATAATATGGTTAATGCTAATAAACTCATCCGCGCATCTCACTAGCAGCATCTACATCCAAATGATGGAAGCGATGATAGAACTGAAGGACGATCGCAAGCCCGATACACGCTTCTGCCGCAGCAAGCGTTAAGATCAAGATAAACATGATCTGACCATCTGGTTGCACCCATGCACTACCAGCGAGGACGAATGCAAGCGCTGCTGCATTCATCATGATCTCAAGGCTCATTAACATAAATAGAAGGTTGCGTCGCACCATTACACCGTAGAAACCGAGTGCAAAAAGAATGGTTGCAACAATCAAACCATGCTCTAAAGGGATATTACCCATTATTCTTTTTCCTCTTCTGCACTTGGTTCACGTTTGCCTAAGTGGAATGCAGCGACTAACGCAGCAAGCAATAACATTGCGGCAACTTCAACCAATAATAAATATTGTGTAAAGAGTGCTTGACCAACTTCTTTAGGGCCTACAACTTCTGTACCCATTAAAGGACCAGAAATGCTGTGCTCTGAAGTCATTGTCCAAACTAAAACCAGACCCATTAAAAAGCTCATCAATGCAGGGTAAGCCCAAGCATCAGATGTTAACCATTTACGTTCTTGTTCAACAGTTTGAGAACCAAGGTTCAACATCATCACAACGAAGACGAAAAGAACCATAATTGCACCAGCGTAAACAATAATCTCAAGTGCACCTGCAAATGGTGCACCAACGATCATGAACATACCAGCAACTGCAAGTAACGAAACGATTAAGCTTAAAAGTGCGTGTACTGGATTCGCATTAGTCACAACACGAACCGTAGAAACGATGGCCACAAGTGCCATCAAATAAAATGGCCACATCATGGTAATAAGCTCCGTACATCGACAGGTGCGCTTTCACGCTGAGCCTGACCTTTGTCTTTACCAGCTACAGCCATACCCGTTACACGGTAGAAGTTATAGTCTGGATATTTACCAGGACCAGAAATGAGCAAGTTTTCTTTCTCATAAACTAAGTCTTGACGAACGTATTCACTGAGTTCGAAATCAGGTGTCATCTGAATAGCAGTTGTAGGACATGCTTCTTCACACATACCGCAGAAAATACAACGAGAGAAGTTGATACGGAAAAATTCCGGATACCAACGACCATCTTCTTTCTCAGCTTTCTGTAATGAAATACAGCCAACAGGGCAAGCTACAGCACACAAGTTACAAGCTACACAGCGCTCTTCACCATCTGGGTCACGTGTCAATACGATACGGCCACGGAATCGTGGTGGAACGATTTCTTCTGCTTTAACTTCAGGGTATAAAATAGTGTCACGTTTACGTGTTGCGTGGCTGAATACCATCCACAACGAACGTACAATTGACCCAAACCCAGCTAGAATTTTATACATAATGTTCTCCCTGCTGTCCTAGGCCTGATTCATCAGAATCACAGCACCAGTCACCAACAAGTTGACCAACGCTAAAGGCAAACAAATCTTCCAACCAAAGTTCATCACTTGGTCATAACGTGGACGCATTAATGAACCACGTGCCAAGACAAACATCATCACAAAGAATGCTGTTTTAATCATGAACCAGAATGCTGGAGGTAGGAAATCTAGACCAAATGGTGCTAACCAACCACCGAAGAATAAGGTTACGATCAAAGCTGAGATCAGGACAACGTTGACGTATTCCGCAACGAAGAACATCCCCCACTTCATACCACCATATTCGACATGGTAACCTTCCGCCAATTCTTGTTCCGCTTCTGGTTGGTCAAATGGATGACGATGCGTTACCGCAACACCTGCGACCACGAAGATTAAGAAACCTAAGAACTGTGGAATAACAAACCATACATCTTTTTGAGCTTCTACGATTTCACGCATGTTGAATGAGCCTGCAATCGCAACCACACCCATCAAAGAAATACCTAAGAAGACTTCATAAGAAATCGTTTGCGCTGCTGAACGAAGACCACCGAGTAATGCATATTTGTTATTTGATGACCAACCACCAAATAAAACTGCATACACTGCAATACCCGCCATTGCCATAAAGAACAATAGACCGATACTCATGTCTGCAACACCTAAATAAGGTGATACAGGGATAACCATGAACGATAGCACCGCAGTTGCCATCGCAACTGCTGGAGCTAAACGGAAAGTCAATTTATCTGCAAACTTTGGTGTCCAGTCTTCTTTGAACATGATTTTCAGCATGTCGGCAACAATCTGGAACATCCCCCCAGGACCTACACGGTTTGGACCGTAACGGTCTTGCCACAAGCCAAGTAAACGACGCTCAATGAAAGACATCAACGCAGCAATCAAAACTACAACGAGCAAGATCACAATCGCTTGAACTACAGAGTAGGCAATTGGCCAGTTCTCAGCCCAAAGCGGCGTTTGACGGATTAATTCTTGTTCCATGAATTATGCTCCTACCGCGACTGATACAGGCTCAGCTAACGATACCGTTGGCGCGAGACCAATTGGGTAACCAATATAACCTGTAGGTAAATATTCAATGACTTGAACAGGAAGAACGATCGAAGCCTCACCTGCTTTCACAGTAATGTTTTGGCCATCTTTCACATTCAAGCGCGCTGCATCTTGCTCACCCACTGCAAATACCGCTTCTGGAATACGAGACTCCATTGCAGGTGTTTTCACTGTGAATTCACCAGATCCAAAAATATGATGCATTGGAACAAGGCGGAAACTCTCAGCATTTACAAGAACTGGTGCTGGTGCAACGTATGTGCGTGCTGGTAATTTCGTAAGGCGATCAAATAAACGAATACCTGAATCACCACCTTTTAAAGAACCGCCCACTGATTCTTGGAACTTATTCCAAGCTTGTGGTGAGTTCCAACCTGCTGACCATGCAAATGGAACTAACGCTGACGGCGTTTGGTTCCCGACATAACCTTCCATAGAGAATGTTAATGCAGAGTCTTGATCAGTTGGTTGTTTAGGCTCATGGACAGATAACGGCGCACGAAGTGAAGTACGACCAGAGTAACGACGTGGTTCACGTGCCACTTTAAGACCATGGACACGGAATCCTGCATCTGGTGCTACATCTTGAATCGCTTCAAGCGCAGGTACGTTTTTCGCAACTGATTCGATGACATCATCAAGCACAGTCCAAGAAATTGCTTTGCCTTTCACGCCAGTTTCAATGGCATGTAACCAACGCCAAGATTCTTTGATCGCAAGTTCTGGTTTGTAGTAACTTGGGTCATATACTTGATAGAAACGTTGTGCACGGCCTTCTTGAGATACCACAGTACCGTCACCTTCAGCAAAGCTGGCTGCAGAAAGAACGATATTCGCTTTTTTCACCGTTTCAGTTTCTGAATGGTCAAGCACGATCACGTCTTTACCAGACAAAGCAGCATCTACTTGCACTGCAGGTAAACGACGATAAAGGTCGTTTTCTACAATCACGACAGTGTCATAGTCTTGTGCAAATGCTTGCTCAAGGCTGTTACCGCCAAAGATTGCTAAGCCCATTGAGTTCACTTCAGGAACAGTCAAAGTTAGACCCGCATTACCCAGATTCTGTGCAACTTGTGCAGCAGCTTCCATAATTGCAGCTTCTTGCAAGCTTGTACCAGAGATAATCAATGGTTGTTTTGCAGCTTTTAAAGTGTCAGCAATGGTTTGAGCAAATGCTTTTGCATCTTCTTCTAAACCAGTCATACTTTCACCTTTCACCGCCGCAGCAACAGCGAAACCTAAACGTGCGATATCATTTGGAGAAGCAACGACTTCACCAGTAGCTACGTCAGATAAACGTGTTTGAGTCGCAGCCAAGATATAAATTGGTGATTTTTCGTCTTGAGCAATACGTTGTACAGGCTCAGCCAACCATTCTTGTGTACGGCGTTCTGCAGCCATTTCTTTGGCTTTGTTCTTCGCAGCTTGACGTACTGACAATGCCATACGTGGTGCAGTTTGTGTTAAATCTTCACCGAGAATTAAGACAGCATCGTAGCTTTCAATTTCACGCATACCTGGGTTATATACACCCTCGGTTTGCATAATTGATGCAGCAAGTTCAACCAGGTTTTGCTCTTTTTGAGACATACCTGTTGAATAGTTTGCTTGTCCAACCAATTCACGAAGCGCAAAGTTAGACTCAAGAGATGCACGTGGAGAACCAATACCCAATACTTTTTTGCCTTGGATTTTCTCAATCACGGTGTCTAACGCTGTATCAACTGAAACAGTCTCTACATTGCTACCTGAACGGAATTGCGGTTGACGTGGACGGTCTTCACGGTTCACATAACCCGTACCGAAACGGCCTTTATCGCACAGGAAGTATTGGTTGACTTCACCGTTAAAACGGTTTTCTACACGGCGTAATTCACCATAACGCTCACCCGGAGAGATGTTACAACCTGAAGAACAGCCTTGGCAGACGCTTGGCGCATACTGCATGTCCCATTTACGGTTATAACGTGCAGAGTGTGTTTTGTCTGTGAATACGCCCGTCGGACATACTTCAGTTAAGTTACCCGAGAACTCAGACTCTAAAGTACCTGATTCTGGACGACCAAAATAAACACGTGAAGCGTTTGCATACACACCGAAGTCTGTACCACCTGCGTAGTCTTTATAGTAACGAACACAACGGTAACATGCGATACAACGGTTCATCTCGTGTGCAATGAACGAACCAAGTTCTTGGTTGTAATGCGTACGTTTCGTGAAACGGTAACGACGACGGTCATGTTGTGTCATCACCGTCATATCTTGGAGGTGACAGTGACCACCTTCCTCACAGACTGGACAGTCATGTGGGTGGTTCGTCATCAAGAATTCAACAATAGACGCACGGAAATCTTTTGCTTCTTTGTCTTCAATCGAGATGTAGGTATTGTCAGCTGCAGGTGTCATACATGACATAACTAAACGACCGCGAGTATCTTCTGGATTCGCGTATTGAGTTACAGCACATTGACGGCAAGAACCGACAGAACCTAAGGATGGATGCCAACAAAAGTACGGGATATCAATACCCAAAGACAAGCATGCTTGTAGCAAGTTCTCTGAGCCATTGACTTCATACGATTTGCCATCGACATGAATTGTAGCCATAGTCGAATTCCTTAAGCTTGTTCTACGTTGCTAACTTGAGCAGCGGCATTCACCACTTTTGCTTCAAATTCGCCACGGAAATATTTGAGTGCACCCATGAGTGGTTCCATAGCACCAGGAGCGTGAGCACAGAAAGTCTTACCAATCCAAAGCTTACGTGTAAGCTCTTGCAAATGATCGATGTCTTCTTTCTTGCCTGTACCATCTTCAAGTGCTTTAAGCGCTTTCACCGCCCAAGGTAAACCATCACGACATGGTGTACAGAAACCACATGATTCACGCGCAAAGAATTCTTCTAAGTTACGTGTTGCTGAAACCATACATTGAGTTTCATCAACCACCATGAGCAAACACGTACCTAAACGCGAACCTGCTTTCATGATGCTTTCCGCATCCATTGGAAGATCGATGTGTTCAGCTGCCAAAAAGTCAGTTGATGCACCACCTGGTAACCATGCTTTAAGCTTTAAGCCATCACGCATACCACCCGCATGATCCTCAATCACTTCACGTGCAGTTGTACCGAATGGAAGCTCCCATAGACCTGGGAATTTCACTTTACCTGATGCACCATAAATTTTAGTGCCAGGATCTTTCGACTTACCTGCAGATAAATTGATATACCACTCTGGACCACGCAGCATAATTGCTGGCAAGTTATTGTAGGTTTCTACGTTGTTAACAATCGTAGGACGACCCCAAGCACCTGCAACTTGTGGGAATGGTGGTTTTGTACGTGGATTTGCACGGCGACCTTCAAGCGAGTTAATCAATGCAGTTTCTTCACCACAGATATAACGACCCGCACCAGTGTGCACATGTAGTTCAAAGTTCCAGCCAGAACCGAGGATGTTTTCACCCAAGTAACCTTTGGCACGAATTTGCTCTAAAGCTTGGTTCAAATACTTCGCAGCTTCGATGTATTCACCACGGATAAAAATATAACCATGGGTTGCTTCAAGTGTATAACCTGCGATTAACATCCCTTCGATCAATTGATGAGGAAGTTTTTCCATCAACAAACGGTCTTTGAATGTACCTGGTTCCATCTCATCGGCATTACAAATCAAGTAACGAGGACCTGAATTGTCATTTGGCGCCATGAGCGACCATTTAATCCCTGCAGGGAAACCAGCACCACCACGACCTTTAACAGTCGCTGCTTTAATGATTTCCAATACATCTTTAGGCGGCATTGTGAGTGCTTTCTTGAAACCCTCATACCCTTCAAGAGATTCATAGTCTTCTACACTATGAACAAATTCTTGCTTGCTCAAACGCCATGTTAATGGGTGAGTTTCTGGGTTACCGTCGCCATAAATCGGTTTTGGTTCAGTATTCATACATACTTCTCCAATAACTGTTTCACTGAAGAAACTTCTACTAGACCGTGAGTATCTTCATTAATCATCAAGGTTGGACCCTTATCACAGTTTCCTAAACAGCAAATCGGGAGCAAAGTAAAACGACCATCAGCAGTCGTTTGACCAAATGAAATCCCGAGTTCGCGTTGGAATGCTTCTGCTAAAGTTTCTGCACCCATCAAGAAGCAAGCAATAGAATCACAAAGCAAAATTACGTTGCGACCTACTGGCTGGCGGTAAATACGGTTATAGAATGTTGCCACACCTTCCAAATCAGCAAGGCTCATTGACAACATCTGCGCAATCGCATTCATTTGCGCATCATCCACCCAACCATTACGACGTTGAACACATTTAAGTGCATCTAAACATGCCGCACGTGGGTATGGGTAATGACCAATGTGATGCTCGATTTCGTGGATTTCTTCCGCAGTTAAAATCCCTTCGACATTCACACGTGGCTTTTTATCAGTCAAAATCATCATAATGCGTACCCCTTAGCGATCCACGTCAGCCATTACGACATCAATCGTCGCTAAATAAATGATTAAGTCAGATACAAGACTGCCGTTAATTACAGAAGGAATTTGCTGTAAGTGCGTGAAGGTTGGTGTACGAATACGGGTACGGTAACTCATCGTTGACTTGTCTGAAGTCAAGTAGTAGTTCGATGCACCTTTTACCACTTCCGCCATAACAGATGCTTCACCTGCTGGCATGACAGGACCCCATGACACGCTTAAGAAGTGCGTAATCAAAGTTTCAATGTCTTGTAGTGTCTTATCTTTCGGTGGTGGAACAGCCAATGGGTGATCCGCTTTATAAGGACCAGATGGCATGTTATCCAAGCACTGTTTGATGATTTTTAAAGATTGTTCGATTTCACGGTAGTGAACGATCACACGCGCATATGCATCGCCCTCGTATTCTACAGGCACTTCGAAGTCGTAATTTTCATAACCGCTATATGGACGATATTTACGTACGTCAAAATCAATACCTGTTGCACGTAAACCTGTACCTGTTACACCCCATGCCAATGCAGATTTTGCATCGTATTGCGCAACATTACGGGTACGACCTTCAAATACCGAGTTTTTAAGTGCTGCAGTATGATATTCCTTCAAACGTTTAGGCATCCAATCCAAAATTTCACGGATCAAATGTTGCCAGTTGTTTGGAAGATCGTGTGCAGTACCACCGATACGGAACCATGCTGGGTGCATACGGTAACCAGTGATTGCTTCAATCGCGTCATAGATCTTTTGACGATCGGCGAACATATAGAATACTGGGGTCATACCGCCGGCATCCTGAATCGCTGTACCGATATAAAGCAAGTGGTTATTAATACGGAATAGTTCCGACATCATGACACGAATACATTGCGCACGTTCTGGCACAGTGATCCCTGCCATCTGCTCCACACCCATCACATAAGGCATGTTTTGCGCACAACCACCTAAGTAGTCAACACGGTCAGTATACGGAATGAATGAATGCCAAGTTTGACGTTCAGCCATCTTTTCCACACCACGGTGGTGATAACCGATATCAGGCACACAGTCTTTCACTTCTTCGCCATCTAACTGCAGGATCACACGGAATGCACCATGCGCAGATGGATGGTTAGGACCCAAGTTCAAGAACATGAAGTCTTCATCAGCATTACCGCGTTTTAGACCCCAATCTTCAGGTACAAAACGTAAATGCTCTTGTTCGAAATCTTGTTTCGCTTGGTTCTGACGATAAGGTGTGTATTCAGTCGCACGTGCAGAATATTCTTTACGCAACGGATGACCTTCCCAATACGTTGGCAATAAAATACGACGGAGCATTGGATGCCCTTCGAAGTTAATGCCGAACATATCGTAAGCTTCACGTTCGTACCAGTTGGCATTTGGCCAAATGTTGGTTGCTGTTGGAATATTGAGATCAGACTCATTCAACGCAACTTTAATACGAATATCCGTATTACGCTCTAGTGACAACAAGTGATAGAACACAGTGAAGTCAGACGCAGGTAACCCATCGCGGTGAGTACGTAAACGCTCATCTACCGCTGACAAGTCAAACAACATCACGTAAGGACGTGACACTGTACGCAAGAACATTAATACGTCTTGTACACGTGAGCGCTCAACCCAGACTGTTGGAAAGTCTTCAAAAGTCGTTTGCACGTAGAAATTCTCACCAAACTTGGTTTTGAGCTCTTCTACAATTGCAAATGCTGGGCGTGAATCAACTGAAGTTGATTCTGGCATAGCAATGTCAGTTTCAGCCATTGGCTTGGCTTCCTATTTAATACAAATTCATTCAACCAAAACGACAATTACACCCAAGCGGGTGCATCAATATTATTTGCCGTTAAGATTATTTAATTTCATCCATAGAGCGTAAGTGTTTTACTGCAATACGTTCAGCATTCTTACGGTCACGTTCAGGCTGCATCTTTGGCTTATAAACTGGCTTAAGATCATCACCGATCACCGCAGAAAGCGGACGACGCTCTAATTGAATTTGGTCTTGCAATAACATCAACGCTTGGATTAATGCTTCAGGACGCGGTGGGCAACCTGGAATATACACATCCACTGGAATGATTTTATCGACACCTTGTACAACCGAGTAAATGTCATACATACCGCCAGAGTTTGCGCATGCACCCATTGAGATCACCCATTTAGGTTCTAACATTTGCTCATAAAGGCGTTGAATTACAGGTGCCATCTTGACGAAGCATGTACCCGCAACAATCATCAAGTCCGCTTGACGTGGTGAAGCACGAATTACTTCGGCACCAAAACGTGACAAGTCATGCACGCCTGTTAAAGTCGTTGCATACTCTACGTAGCAGCAAGATGTACCAAAGTTGAACGGCCAAACTGAGTTTTTACGACCCCAGTTTACTGCTGTATGCGCCAAATCCTCTAAACGAGTCATGAACACATTCTTATTCACTTCTTCTTGTAGAAGCGGATCTTCTACAACGATACGCTCTTGAAGTGGATACTGATCAGCATCCGGATTCGCACGGGTTAATGTATATTTCATCCCGTATTACTCCTTATCAGATGATGTAGTCGTTGGCGAAGCTTTTACACGACCAGATGATTGCGCTGGAATTTGACCTGTAGGGTCAACCACCAACTCCTCAATTGAGTTGAAGCGAGTAATTTCTGCGAGATCCATATTTGGCGAACCAATTTTAGGTTTAATCCCTGCTGCTTTACGCTTATCAGATGGCGCCCAATTTAATGCACCAGTAGACAACTCATAAATCAAGCCAACGAGTAAAACTAAAATAAATACAGCTGCTGCTGCAAAACCGATCCAACCCACTTCACGAACTGACGCAGCCCATGCATAGAGATAGAGCGCTTCTAAGTCAAACACAACGAAGAAGATTGCAACCAAATAGAATTTTGCAGATAGACGAATTCGTGCTCCACCAGCACTAACTACGCCTGACTCGAACTGCTCTTGCTTAGCACGTCCCCACGATTTACCCCCTAGGAGTAGCGGGACAGTGAGCATAAAGACGCATAAAAATGTAACGCCGATCACGAAGGCAATTATTGCCCAATCGTATGGAGTAATGGCACTCATGCGGGGATAACTCCTGGCAGGCCTATTTATTAACAAAGAATGTATGTATTGGCCTTCAAATACACCAAACACAAAATTAATCCCGCCAATTGTACCTGATTTATGATTTCTGTTGCTAGCCAATCCCTCTAAGTCTTTAGGATGAATTTTGCCCTTTTTCCAGATTTCATGGTGATTAAAGTCAATAAAACCTTATTTAATCGTAGAAAGTTATTAAGGTGATACAACTGATTATTTTTTCCGAATAATCATTCAAAAAATTCAAGAGCCGTCAATCCAGACACTATCACTTTTTTAGTTTTACCATTCGTGTTAGGTCAGCTTTTTTTGCACCAATATGGCTCAATTATTTTTGATTTATTCTATTTTAAAAGTTTTAAATTTTAATTGCTTACAATGTTTTAATTAACTTTATACAAATCGTGCTGATTTTCGTTATATGCTCAATTAAATAATAAGGAGAAGATCTATGAGTCTAGAATTCACACACAAACCTAACTATTTTTTATTTGCTCAGTTGATCGTCCATCATTTAGACAGCTATATCAAAAAACATCCTGATGCAACGAATGCTATTTTTGATTTACGCGATATTTATCAAATTTTCCGCCAAGACCTCGCCTCTACAACCACTAATCTTGATGCTATTCTCAACATCGCAGATGAATATACAGTTGAGACCATTCACGGCGATCAAAAACTGATAAGCAATTATCATGTTGATGCAACCAATAACAGTTTACTGATCGATTTCAATGCCGATGCCTTAAATGCACTTAAGGAAGGAAAACGCATTATTGAACCCAATGCCAATAATTATCAATAAAAGGCAATAAAAATTATAAGAAAAGCGCTTAATCGCGCTTTTTTTTTAATTCTCGCTTTACTCTGACGTTTGACTGGTTTGAACAATCTTCTTCTTTTTAAATCTTTTGGCTGGCCACTGCATGGTGAATCGTGCACCACCCATTTTAGGACTTTGATCTACTTGAATCGTACCGCCAAACCAATAAGCGATTCGACTTACAATAGACAAGCCTAAACCATATCCACCTGAAGCACGTGTACGACTATCATCCAAGCGAGCAAAAGCTTCAAACACTCGCTTACGATCCTCTTCTGGAATCCCCGGACCATCATCTTCAACTGAAATATACGCCATTCCCTGAGCATCAATTCCACCAGTGATCAGCACTGTATCATCGCAGTATCGGATCGCATTTCCGACTAAGTTTTGTACTACACGATGCAAATAACGGCGTTCCGCATCCACCACCAAAGCTTGTGATGGCAAGTGTAATTGAATATTTTTATTGGTTTTTAATGCTTTAGTTTCAATAGCGACTTGCTCAAGCACTTCGTATAGTCGAATTTCCTTAAAATCAATAGAGGGCATGCCTTGCTCAAGTTTAGCATAGGTCATAATTTCATCAATGAGCGTGTTTAAAGCCTCAATGTCTTTATCAATCATTTCTACTTGTTGCTGACGATACTCATAATCCTCTTCATCAACCAACATTTCCATACCAAAGCGAATACGTGCGACTGGCGTTCGCAGCTCATGTGATACAGCTCTCATTAACTCTCGCTGAGCTTCGATCAAACGCTGTATATGATCTGACATACTGTTATAGCTGGCTGCCAAATGTGCTAACTCATCATATCCTTCGACAGGAACGCGAACGGACATATCCCCTTTTTGCATAACATTTAAGGCTGAGTTAACTTGCTTCAACTTGCGTTGCATTGGGACAATCAGACCATACACACCAAGCGACAAAATAAACATACTCAGCAAAGTAATCCCTGCCGCCAATTGGAATGGCATCCAATTGAACATTGGCACTGGTCCCATCACCAAGACATCACCAGACGAATTCGTCATTGGAGAAATGATAGAAATCGTAGTACCACGAATGCTAGCGCTATCCTGATAAAGGATAACCCCTTGATCCGCACGTAAACGACCAATTTGCTCGGAATCTAAATTGAGATCAGACAGATTTTGAATGCTTAAATCATAAGAAAAGTGTTGCTTAATTTTTGCAAGATATTCCCTTTCCTGCCCTGGATAATAAACCAAGTATTCCCATACAAAGATTGGCAAGGCCTTCATTTGACGCTCACCGATATTATCCACTTTCACATAAAGCAAATGCTCAGGGTCATCTATTAAACCAATAATGACATAAGCAATACTTTCTTTGGCGTCATACCGCACCACTGCTTTGCGCTTTTCTAAACGGTATTTTTCGGTGCGTGAAAGTTCGACTTTATCAGATTCTAGATAATAGATTGGAAGTTCGAGCAAATCAGATGCATCTGATATCCAATCCATTCTTTGTTGCATGGTTTGTTGTCTTGAAACACCCTCACTGATGACGTACGAAATCCCATCAGTCAATGACTCACGGTATTCCTGCGCGCGTTGATAGTTGATGATTTGCACAAGCAAATAACCAAATATGGCAACCAGCACCACCAAAATGACGAGACCTGCGTAGATGCGCAGGAATATACTGTGTTTAGACACTAAGGTATGACCTTCTGAGGAGTGAGGGCATTACCGCGGGGATGTGATTACATCCCGTTGGTTTCTTTAACGAATAAATATCCTTTACTACGCACTGTTTTAATACGTTTAGGATTTTCAGGATCATCACCAATTTTTGGACGGATACGAGAAATACGAACATCAATTGAGCGGTCTTGACCATCATATTCAATACCACGTAGACGCTCAAAAATGTCTTCACGTGAAAGGATACGACCAGCATTAGATGCCAACAACCATAATAAGTCATATTCTGCACTTGTGAAATCTACAAGCTCACCGTTTAAGGTTACAGAACGACCACCATTATCAATCACTAAATCATCAAATTCGATACGTTGAGCAACTTCATCCTCTGGTGTTTTGTCTGTACGACGAAGCAAAGCACGAATACGCGCTAATAGAACGCGTGGCTGAACTGGTTTCGCAACATAATCGTCTGCACCCATTTCAAGACCCAATACTTGATCCATGTCTTCAGTACGAGCAGTCAACATTAAAATCGGTTGATGATAATGTGGACGAACCTCACGACAAACAGTTAGACCATCAGCACCAGGAAGCATAACATCCAGCACCACCATATCCGGTTGCTCTGCGATAATACGACGGATTGCACGATTACCGTCTGGTTCTACCCCAACTTCTAATCCATTACGAATTAAATACTCTTGCGTTAAACGTGCAAGACGCTCGTCATCTTCAACGATCAAAATCTTTGGTAACTTTTCTTCTTGGCTCATAGAATGCCCCTATATTGTTACGATATCTGCTGATTAAACTTCACAGATTTACATCGATATGTTTTGCAATATACACACGTTTACATTGTAAACAAGAGCCTGTTCACGAAACTGATACACGAGCGTAGTCTTTTGTTATCTTTTTATTAACTATTGATAAATAGATAGTTTTGCCAAGTCGATCAATATTTTCAATCAACTTAAAACTTTCAAACACAAATCAATTTGATGATATTTTAAACAAAATATTTCAAAAAAATTATTTTCGAGAAGCAATATGCACTTTCAGAGTTATCCACAAACTTATCTATAAGCACTCTAAAAAGTCTCTGTTATGCTTAGCACCCTGTGACGCTGACTACATAACAAAAATGGCGGAACATGGAAAAAGTTAGGGAAATTTGAGTGTTAAACTCAGAAAAAAAATTATCAAAATGTCAATATTGATCTACCCTGAAATTTACCGTATCTTGTGTCTTAATTTACATTAAACCACTAAGTCTTGTGTTTACCCTCAAATATCGCGATAGCTCATTTTTTGAGTTTGTATCCGATTCAAATGGTCCATAAGCATAAAAATGATGAGAATGGAGCGACGCTGAAATGAGCGCTAATACAACCCCTGGTCAACTTCAAGTGATTAAACGCACTGGTGATGTTGCCACTTTTGATGCAGATAAAATCTCTGTAGCAATTGGTAAAGCATTTTTGGCTGTTGAAGGTCAACCAAGTGCAGATTCGAGCAGAATTCATGATCGTATTACTCAGCTGACTGAGATGGTGATGAATACATTTAAGCGTCGTTTACCTTCTGGTGGCACGATTCATATTGAAGAAATTCAAGATCAAGTTGAATTAGCTTTAATGCGCACAGGTGAACAAAAAGTAGCGCGTGCATACGTGATCTATCGTGAACAACGTGCTGAAGCGCGTAAAGAGTTAGGTGCTCATCATCACCCTACTCTTCAGATCACAGGTCAAAATGGTCAGCTCCAACCATTAGATTTGAGTCGTTTACAAGCGAAGATTGAAAAAGCTAGCGAAGGCTTAGAAGGCATTGATGTTCAAGCAATCATCGATGAAACTGTAAAAAACCTATACAACGGTGTTAAAGCATCAGACATCTCTACAACGATGATGATGGCGACACGTACACGTATTGAACAAGAACCAAACTATACGTATGTCACTGCACGTTTGTTGCGTGACAACTTAGTTGCAACAGGTCTTGAGTTTCTTGGTTTATCTAAAGACACGCTTGAAAATGATGCGCTTGAAACCTTCTTGAAAAAAGGTGTTGAGCTAGAGCTGCTTTCTCCAGAATTATTAAATTTTGACCTTGTAAAATTAGCGGCTGCGATTAAACCAGAACGCTCTAATCAATTTACATATTTAGGTCTTCAAACATTATTTGACCGTTACTTCATCCACTCTGATGGCGTACGCTTCGAATTACCACAATTATTCTTCATGCGTGTTTCTATGGGCTTGTCGCTCAATGAAGACAACCGTGAAGATCGTGCAATCGAATTCTATAACTTACTTTCTAGCTTCGATTACATGGCATCTACGCCAACCCTATTTAACTCAGGTACATTACGTCCTCAATTATCAAGCTGTTATTTAACAACGATTGATGACGACTTGTTCGATATTTATGGCGCTATGCGTGATAACGCAATGTTGTCTAAATGGGCAGGCGGTTTAGGTAATGACTGGACACCAGTTCGTGCCTTGAACTCATACATCAAAGGTACTAACGGTAAATCGCAAGGTGTTGTTCCGTTCCTCAAAGTAGCGAACGATACAGCAGTTGCAGTTAACCAAGGTGGTAAGCGTAAAGGTGCGGTATGTGCTTATCTCGAGACTTGGCACTTGGATATCGAAGAATTCCTAGAGCTTCGTAAAAACACGGGTGATGACCGCCGTCGTACACACGATATGAACACTGCAAACTGGGTTCCAGATTTGTTCATGCAACGTGTATTTGAAGATGCTGAATGGACACTCTTCACCCCGTCTGAAACACCAGATCTTCACGATTTAACGGGTGCTGAATTCGCAGAACGTTATGCTTACTACGAAAGCATTGCGAAAGAAACAGACATGCTTCATAAGAAAGTCCGTGCGAAAGACTTATGGCGCAAAATGTTATCAATGTTATTCGAAACAGGTCATCCTTGGATCACATTCAAAGACGTATGTAACTTACGTTCACCGCAACAACACGTAGGTGTGGTGCACTCTTCTAACTTGTGTACTGAAATTACATTGAACACAAGCAAAGATGAAATTGCGGTATGTAACTTGGGTTCAATCAACCTTGTTCAACACGTTCAAGGTGGTCAATTAGACCGTGAGAAACTTGCTCGCACGATTAAAACTGCAGTTCGTATGCTAGATAACGTCATCGACATTAACTACTATGCAGTTCCACAAGCGCGTAATTCAAACTTGAAACACCGTCCAGTGGGTATGGGTATCATGGGCTTCCAAGATGCACTATACGAAATGAAGATTGCTTACGGTTCTGATGCTGCGGTTGAGTTTGCAGATGAGTCTATGGAAGTGATTTCTTACTACGCGATTCAAACTTCAAGCGATTTGGCGGTTGAACGTGGTACGTATGAAACATTTAAAGGTTCATTGTGGGATCAAGGTATTTTACCAATTGACTCTCTTGAGCTGGTTGCGAAATCTCGCCCAGAGCGCATGTTTGAAGTCGATCGTACACAACGTTTGGATTGGGACACGTTACGTGCCAAAGTCCAAAAAGATGGTATGCGTAACTCGAACGTGATGGCCATTGCGCCGACTGCAACCATTTCAAATATTTGTGGTGTATCTCAATCTATTGAGCCAACATTCCAAAACTTATATGTAAAATCGAACTTGTCTGGTGAGTTCACTGTCATCAACCCTTACCTCGTTCGTGCATTAAAAGAACGCGGTCTTTGGGATTCTGTGATGGTTAATGACCTAAAACATTTCGAAGGTTCAGTACAAAAAATTGCGCGTATTCCTGAAGAGTTAAAAGCAATTTTCGCGACAGCATTTGAAGTTGAAGCACGCTGGATTGTTGATGCTGCATCACGTCGTCAAAAATGGATCGACCAAGCACAATCTCTGAACCTTTACATCTCTGGTGCAAACGGTAAGAAATTGGACATCACGTATAAGATGGCATGGTTACGTGGTCTTAAGACGACTTATTACCTTCGTGCATTAGGTGCGACATCTGCTGAGAAATCTACGATTAACACAGGTGCATTAAACGCGGTTAAACCTGCGACAGTTGCAGCGCCAGTGGCAGCGGTTGCTCAAGAAGCTAAACCTGAAGCAGCAGCGTCAGAAGAAGGCTTTGAACAAGCAGCACCAGTGCCAATGGCATGTTCAATTGACAATCCTGATTGCGAGGCTTGTCAGTAATGAAAATAACTTCTATGGGTGAGATTATTATATTCATGACTTTACTATTACTTACTGTAATAGCAATCAAAGGATAAAAAGTCTTAGAACATTAGCCTCTAAATTAGAGGCTTTTGCTCCACCTGTAGATGTTTCATTATTTAGAATCAAACAAAGGAAAAGACCATGCACCATATGACTCATAACTATATGTTAGGACTTGCGGTACTGGTCTTTGCCTTTATTTTCTTTTACACGCCGATGGTCTATGCATTTTTAGCCATTCGCAAACAACAGAAGCGTAAGCAAAATAAGTAGTGCGGAAATTCAATCTACTCAAACGAACAAATTGAGTACATTCATCAGCAAAACTTAATTTTGCTTACACAATATAAGCGTATAGTAGGATGTCTCACGTTGAGATGTCTGAATAAAAAGATATAAGCAACGTAGAGAGAATTGATATGTCTATCCTCAGTTGGGACGATTTCGAAGATGATGAACCGAAACAAACTGCACAAGCACAGCAGTCTGCGCCCATCGAACCGCAAAAAGCGCCTAATCCACAAGTGGTATCTGATGCACGCAACGAACCGACGCGTGTGGCAGCTGCACAACCCGCTCGAACCAGTTCAAACGGAACAACAAATTCAGCCGATCCGTTGGCAAGAGCATCTAACGCCTTAGAACATTTGGACGTTGCTCCAGGTCTTGAAGAGTTAGAAATGGGCGCTCAACGTGTTCAAGTTGATGATAAAGCAATGATCAACTGTCGCGCTGACTTGAACCAACTTGTACCATTCAAATATGAATGGGCTTGGCAAAAATATCTAGATGGTTGTGCAAACCACTGGATGCCACAAGAAGTTAACATGAACCACGATATCGCACTTTGGAAGTCAGAAGATGGCTTAACTGAAGATGAGCGTACCATCGTGATGCGTTCTTTAGGCTTCTTCTCTACTGCCGATTCGTTGGTTGCGAATAATTTGGTTCTTGCGATTTACCGACACATTACTAACCCAGAATGCCGTCAGTACATCTTGCGTCAATCATTTGAAGAAGCGATTCACACGCATGCTTACCAATACTGCATCGAATCTTTAGGTATGGATGAAGGCGAAGTCTTCAACATGTACCGCGAAGTTCCATCAGTTGCGCGTAAAGCGGCATGGGGCTTGAAGTACACTCAAGAATTAAGTGATCCAACATTCAAAACAGGCACACCTGAAACAGATCAAATCTTGCTTCGCAACTTGATCGCATTCTACTGTGTTCTTGAAGGTATTTTCTTCTACTGTGGTTTCTCTCAAATCTTGTCAATGGGTCGTCGTAACAAGATGAATGGTGTTGCTGAGCAATTCCAGTACATCTTACGTGATGAGTCAATGCACTTGAACTTTGGTATCGATATGATTAACCAAATCAAGATTGAGAACCCACATTTGTGGACTGCTGAGTTCCAAGAAGAAATCATTCAAATGATTCTTGAAGGTACGATGCTTGAAATCGAATATGCACGTGACACCATGCCACGCGGTGTATTGGGTATGAATGCTGCAATGATGGAAGAATACTTGAAGTTCATTGCAAACCGTCGTTTAGCTCAATTAGGTTTACCTGAGCAATTTGCTGGTGTGAATAATCCATTCCAGTGGATGTCAGAAATGATGGACTTACGTAAAGAGAAGAACTTCTTCGAAACTCGCGTAACAGACTATCAAACTGGTGGTGCGTTAAGCTGGTAATAGATCACGCTATTGTATCTAAATATAAAAGAGCCTTATATGGCTCTTTTATTTTTTATACTCAAGCAGGTTTAGTATGATTCAAGAATAGAAACAAATAGCAGTGTTAAATTTTCAGATTAAAAATTTTCATATTCACATGTTTATTTAAGCATCAAAATCAACCAAAGTTAAAGCACTGAGTTTTCAACCAATTTAAGGATATCGAATTATGCAAGCACTCCTTTAAATCCAATGTGAATAATGAGTAATGAGCGGATTATTCTTCAAACTCAGGCAAAATGATCTCTATAACCTAATTCTGCAACACATATCGAGTTATAAACTTAGACATTACTACTACCCCCATACTAGCCACCTGAAAACACAAATAAAAATGAGCAAGGTTAATTTTTTTTAACGTAGCGAGTGTTTGTTTCTATATTCTATTTAATAACGTTTAAAAAACAGCTCTAAATATAGAGATGAAAATCTCTTTGGAGTGGGAATTAAATTTTTTGAATCATTACCATTTTTTATTATCAATAAATCCTAAACAACATTTTTTTTATGATTAAGCCTCCCCCTGATGACTAACACATAAAGCTCTATAAAATGGTGCTTGGATATGATTTTTTTGTTGCAATCGCGTCTCCATAATAAATTTTGTTTTATTAGAATATTTTCCAAATGACGAAATAACAAATAAAATGTTTGTTCTTCAAAAATTAATTTATCCAAATTATTAGTATTTTATTTTTTTTCATACCAATTACTTTTGATTTCACATTTTTAAAAATAAAAAGAGGTCTCGAAAGACCTCTTTTCATTTGTTTAATTAAATTTGATTATATTTTAACAGATCATCGATCGCATAAAGACTGCTATCTGTATTTTGCAGAATAATAAGCTCAGTTGGGTTATATTTCGTTTTAGCCCCATCAGTATCAACACTAATCATCGTATTTGCACCATCTTGTTTGATCGTTACAAATTCACCAATGTTAGACGATGTAACATTCTGATCTTTTAAGGCTTTGTTGCATAAAGGTTTGAAAGGCTGAGTTCCCTTAAGCTACTCAAATTTAAGAGACAACTTGGGTATGAGGGCGACCTAATTCTGT